>SCUN01000120.1 GCA_004297655.1 Acidobacteriota bacterium
GCTTCAACGCGACGACGGGCGTCTTCGCGCCGGCCGGCAACAACGTGGATCCGAGCGCCAAGCTCGCGCGCACGCGCGAAGTGGTGGCCGGTGTGCAGCACGAGCTGGTCGCGAACCTCGCGATCGGCGCGGACTACATCTACCGCAAGTACGACAACGGCACGGCGAGCTTCTCGCAGGGCTACCAGCCGGGATCGGGGGCGAACCTCGCGAACTTCTACAACGCGCAGGGCACGTACAAAGATCCGGTCACGGGCCTCTCGGCCCCGTACTTCTACGTCACCGGCAGCACGGTGGTGCCGTCGGGCCTCTCGTCGATCGTCATGACGTCGACCGCCTACTCCGTCTATCACGGCGTGGACCTCACGATGACCAAGCGCTTCTCGAACAGGTGGCAGGCGAACGTCGCGGCCACCATCCAGAAGAGCCCGACGTACCGACCGGACTACTCGTACGTGAATCCGACCGGCATCTCGTTTGTCGACGGCAAGACGACGGCCATCTCCCGGTATCTGCTGAAGGTCCAGGCCTCGTACCAGATGCCGTGGAACATCATGACGTCGGCGAACCTCAACGTGAACGACGGCGGCGTGCGCACCCTGACCATCAACGGGCCGGGCGCGGTGCCGTTCGGCGTCACCTCGACGGGGGCGGCGCGCACGATCAGCTACGGCACGCTGAACTTCGAACCCAACGGCACGACCCGCTTCAAGCCGACGTCACTCCTCGACCTCGGCGCGCAGAAGGTCCTGTCGTTCAAGGGCGGCAAATACCGCCTCAAGCTGATGCTCGACGCGTTCAACGTGTTCAACATCAACACGATCACCGGGTACAACAGCAACAACCGCTCCTCGTCCGGCTTCACGCAGCCGAGCGGCCTGGTGCCACCGCGCGTCTTCCGCATCGGCGGCAGCATCAACTTCTAACGCGCTCACCAACGCCGAAGGGAGGGATACCCTTCGGCGTTTCTCCCGCCAACGGCCCGGGATCTCCTCCTCCTTGCCCGGGCCGTTGGTTCCTCTCTTGCGCGCCTGCGAGGCTGTTTCGGGCGCCCCGCAGGTAAAGGGCGACAGGGACCCCCCTCTTGACATACCGTTAGAGGGCCCATGTCGGGCGTTTTGATTGGGAGTTTGCAAATGGCAACAGGCACTGTGAAGTGGTTCAACGACGCAAAGGGTTTTGGATTCATCACGCCGGACGAGGGCGGTGAGGATCTCTTCGTGCATTTCTCGGCGATTTCGGCCGCGGGATTCAAGAGCCTGAAGGAAGGCCAGCGCGTCTCGTACGAAGTCGTGCAGGGTCCGAAGGGCAAGCAGGCAGCGAACGTTCAGGGCGTCTAACACCCCCGAACGAAGGAACTACATCCGCCAAACCAGCTTCAGAATTCTTGGCGGATCGTCACGGTCGCGGGGCTCAATGAGATCCCCCGATAGCTCCGCGAGGCGTTTGTCGTCGTTGATTGAAAAACCATCAGCTTCAATAAATTCACCCTCGCGGAGCGCGACGTGCAGCTTGTCGCCCAGCAGGGCCACGAGCTCCGCCGCGTCCTGATCGCTCGCCGGGTCCTTCGGCACGTACTCAAACGTCAGCGTCCAGATCCACTTCTCGCCGTCGCGCGAGACCACCGACGTCCCCGTCATCCCGTACACGTTCAGCAGCCGCCGGCCCAGCAGCTCGAGGCTGGAGAAACGCCCTTCGGTCATCACCGAGAATGGCGGCTTGTCCTGGAGGATCGTGTCTTTGATATTGGACGCGCCCAGGCGCTGCAGTCCCGTCATGGCCGGATGCTGATGTACGCGCGCCGCGACAATGAAGGCCTGTTCCTCGGTCTGCCGCTGATCCCGGTCCTTCTCATCTGACCGGACGTTCTTCTCGAAAATCGACCACGTCACCTGGCCGTTCGGATCGAGGTAGAGCGTGACGGTGTTCTCCTCTTTGATGCAGGCGGACGCCAGCATCAGGAGGCACGCGGCAGTGATTACCTTCTTATGACCCATTTCGCGATGGCCAGAATATCGTCCGGCGTCAGCGTATCGCCGAAGGCCGGCATTTCAGAATCTTCCTTGATCTGAAGCGGGTCGGTGATGCGCTGCTGCAGTTTCGCGAGATCGTACTTCGACGCGACGTTCTTCAGCTCGGGGCCTTCCCTGCCGCCGGCGCCCTCGATCTTGTGGCAGGTCACGCATTCGCGCGTCACGAGCATGATCGCCCGCGCGTCGCCGGGCGGCACGGCCGGCATCGGCTCGAGCCGGAGCCGCGTGATCGCCGCCATGATCGCCCGGTTGGCCGGTTGGCTGGTCTGCGGCGCCGGACGGATCCCGGGTGCGATCATCTCGGGATCGGCGATGTGCGTGGCGATCCAGTTGTCGGGCTGGCGAATCGCGCCGGCCACGATCGGCCCCGCGACCGTCGAGGCGTCGTTGTGACACCGCGCGCAGCGTTGATCGTTGGCGATCATCAGCGCGCCGCCAGTCTCGATCATTGACCACTGACCACTGACCGTGGCCGGCTTGTCCCGCGCACCGAGCACGGTCAGCGCCACGGCCGCGACGAGCCCACCAGTGAACGCCGTCAGCACGATCGGACGGTCGCGCCAGCGCCGGCTCGGGCCGCGATCGAGCCACGGCAGCAGCGCGAGCAGCGCCATCACCGCGCCCGGCACGACGAGCGCGCCGACGACTTCCAGTTTCCCGGGGAAGTACTTGAGCAATTGAAACAGCCCGAGGAAATACCACTCCGGCCGCGGCACGTAGTCGTTGGATGTCGGATCGGCCGGCGCCTCGAGCGTCGGCGCGAACTTCCAGGCGAGGACGGCCAGGAATGCACCGACGATCAGCGCCATCGCCAGGTCGCGTGCCGCCTGTTGAGGGAAGAAGTGCTCCGCCTTCCGTGCCGATTTCGGCGGCGACACCGGTCCGGAAATGTGATGACGCCGCATCAAGTACAGGTGCGCGATCGTGAGCGTGGCGAGCAGCGCGGGCAGGACGAGCACGTGCACGGCGTACCAGCGTGTGAGCGTGAGCGCGCCGATCTCCGCGCCGCCGCGCAAGAGCGCGGCGAGAAAATCGCCGGCGAGCGGCGTCAGCTTCGCGATGTTGATCGTGACGGTCGTCGCCCAGTACGCGCGCTGGTCCCACGGGAGCAGATATCCCGTCAGGCCGAACGCGAGAATGACCTGCAGCAGAATCAAACCGATGATCCAGTTCGCTTCGCGCGGCTTCTTGTAGCTCGCGAAGAACACCACGCGCGCAAGATGCAGAATCGCGACGATGACGGTGGCGCTGGAGCCCCAGTGATGGAGGCCGCGGAGAAACGACCCGGCGCGCACCTCGGTGCTGATGTAGCGCACGGTGTCCCACGCGTGGTCCGGCGTCGGCGCGTAGAAGAGCCCGAGCGCAACGCCGGTGACGAATTGCAGTGTCAGCGTGAACAGCAGCACGCTGCCGAGCGTGAAGGCCCACGCCGTGCCGGGTGGCAACTTCTCGTTGAGCAGCCAGTCGAGAACGGCGCGATGTCCGAGGCGGTCGTCGAGCCAGTCCAGCAGATCGGCGAGCGAGCGTCTCACAGCTCGACCTCGATGGCCGAGGTCTGCGGATTCACGCGCACCTGGAGCTTGTCGAGCGGGCGCGGCGGCGGCCCGGAGACGACGTTGCCGGCGCGATCGTAGGTGCCGCCGTGGCACGGGCACTTGAACTGGTTCGCGCCGGCTTCCCACTTCACGTGGCAACCAAGGTGCGAACAGGTCGCCGACATCGCGGTCAGTTGATCGCCCTGCTTGTCGATGAACACGACGGTCTGCCGCCGCGTCTGGTACCAGCCGTCCTCGTGACGTTCGGTGAGCACCGCCGTGTGGGGAAAGCTCGAGGGCGTCTGCCCGGGCTTGATCGCCGTCCGCCAGCGCTCGTCAGCGTTCTGTTTTCGGGGCGCCGCCACGAGTCCGACCAGCCCTGCCAACCCGGCGCCGATCAGACCACTGCCGGCAACGACGATTCGCGCAAGAAACGACCGACGATCTCCGCTCACCCCAAAACCCCCGCGCACCCGGTATACTGATTGGATGCCTTCTACTCACCAGCGGTCGCAGGAGATCGCCAACCCGCTTCGGCGCAATGTCGCCATTATCGCCCACGTCGACCATGGAAAGACGACGCTGGTGGACGCTCTGCTACGTCAGGCCGGCACTTTTCGCGCGAATGAACGCGTCGTCGAGCGCGTGATGGACTCGAACGACCTGGAGCGCGAGCGCGGGATCACGATCCTGGCGAAGAATACTGCCGTCCACTACAAGGACCTGCTGATCAACATCGTGGATACGCCCGGCCACGCGGACTTCGGCGGCGAAGTTGAGCGCGTGCTCTCCATGGTCGACGGCGTGATGCTGCTCGTGGACGCGTCGGAAGGCCCGCTCCCGCAGACCCGGTTCGTGCTGCGCAAGGCGCTCGAGCGCCGGCTCGTGCCGATCGTGGTCATGAACAAGATCGACCGTCCGGACGCGCGCGCCCAGGAAGTATTAAACGAGATCTACGACCTGTTCATCGACCTGGACGCGACCGAAGACCAGCTCGAATTTCCGGTCTTGTACTGCGTGGCCCGCGAGGGCACGGCGTCAACCGATCTCGCGGTGCCCGGCGTGGACCTGCAGCCGCTGTTCGAAGCCGTCGTGAAGACGATTCCGCCGCCGCGCGGCAGCGCGACGGCGCCGCTTCAGGCGCTCGTGGCCAACCTCGACTCGAGCGACTACCTCGGGCGCATCGCGATCGCGCGGATCTTCAACGGCACCGTGAAGGTCGGCGATCCGATCTCCGTGTGCAAGATCGACGGCAGCATTCAGAAGACGAAGGTCACCAAGCTCTTCATCTTCGACGGATTGAAGCGCAAGGAAGTCGAAGAAGCGAGCGCGGGCGACATCATTTGTCTTGCCGGCATCGAGAACATCATGATCGCCGAGACGATTGCCGGCGACGAGAACCCGCAGCCGATGTCGACCATCGCCGTCGACGAGCCCACCGTGTCGATGATCTTCGGCGTCAACACCGGCCCGTTCGCCGGCCGAGACGGTCAGTTCGTCACGTCCCGCCAGATCAAAGACCGGCTCGATCGCGAGTTGCTCGGCAACGTGTCGATCAAAGTCGAGCCGACAGACACGCCGGAACAGATGAAGGTGTTCGGCCGCGGCGAGCTGCAATTATCAATTCTGATTGAGATGATGCGGCGCGAAGGCTACGAGATCCAGGTGTCGCGCCCCGAGATCGTCACGAAGGACATCAACGGCGTCCGCATGGAGCCGGTGGAAGATCTCGTGATCGACGTCGCCGACGACTTCCAGGGCGTCGTGATCGCGCAGGTCGGCCAGCGCAAGGGCCAGATGACGAAGATGGTCAGCCACGGCAGCGGCCGGACGCGCCTCGAGTTCCGCATTCCGGCGCGCGGGCTGATCGGTTTCCGCCAGCAGTTCCTGACTGAAACGCGCGGCACCGGCATCATGAATCACATCTTTCACGGCTGGGAGCCGTGGCACGGCCCGATCGGGTCGCGCCAGAACGGCGCGCTCGTCTCGGACCGCGCCGGCAAGTCGACGGCGAACGCGATCGCGGCGCTGCAGGAGCGCGGCGAGATCTTCATCGAGCCCGCGACGGAAGTCTACGAGGGCATGATCATCGGCGAGAACGCGCGCGAGAACGACCTCGACGTCAACATCACGAAGGAAAAGAAACAGACGAACATGCGCGCCTCGTCCGCCGACGAAGCGATCCGCCTCATCCCGCCGCGCAAGATGGGCCTCGAGCAGGCGATCGAGTTCATCAACGACGATGAGCTGGTGGAAGTGACGCCGAAGGCCCTCCGCCTGCGCAAGCGCGTTCTTGCGGCGAACATGCGGCCGAAGCGATCGAGAGACGACGAATAGGAAGGACAATTCGTTTCATTTCACCGCTCCCGGGATTTGACACGTCAACACACGGGACGTATCCACCCGTTGGTTCGCCGCCGGGCAGGTCTGGCAGCAATCAGGGCATCTTGCGTTGCCATTGATGCCGATGCCCCATTCGCCCTCTTGGCCAGGCGCCGCAGCGCCGTAGCAGATCTTCGCGCCGGGAATGCACGACACGAGCTGGGCCAGGAGCCCGCCGGAGTCGATGAACCAGACCTTCGAGGGGTCGGCCGGCCATTGGAGATTGTTGGTACGGTCGAACAACCGGAAGTCCACCGACCGCCTGCATTGGTTGTCGACCATCCACAGCATCTTCCCAAGGCCATAAGTGAGCCGTTCGGACTCGCCTTCTGACACCGTCGCCATTCGGCCGTCTCGATCCTCGATCTCGACCTCGCCCTCGGTCACGTCGACGCTAATCTCGTTGGTTGCGGCGCCTGGTTTGGAGGTGATCGTGAACTTCGTGCCTCGCACCGACACCGAAAAATCTTTCGTGGTCAAAACGGCACAGTTCGCTTGAAGCCTTGCGCCTGTCGTCAACCAGTACAGCGTGCCGGCGATGAGGTGGAGGCCAAATTGCTGGTTTGGATACTTGGTGAACGACAGACACGCGACGTCCTGGCCGAGGCTGACGGCAGAGTTCTCGCCAAGCTTCGTGTCGGGCGACTGGCCTGGCGACGAGATTCTGACTGAGCCGCCTCCCCCCGTCGAAATGATGTCTCCCGGACGCAACTGAAGTCTTGCATCGCTCCCACCGACGGCAATCCGCCGCCCCCCTCGCTGAATCCAGACCGGGCCAGAGGCGTCGAGGTGCATCTCGTGGCTGGCGTAGTGGTAGTCGACCATTCGTTTCAGGTATGCCGGAACCCAGGATCGATAGATCGGATCGAGATCGTAGTCAACGCCGCGAGTGCCACGTGAGCTGAGCAATGAGTCGAGTGACGCACTGCCTGCGCTGTCTGCGCGATCTGGATCGGCTTTGGGTTTCGCGACGTTACGGCGCGCGCAATCGGCCAGACCGCGCGCGAGGTGCGCCTTTTCGTCTTGTGCCAGCCGGATGATCGTGCGCCACCAGGCGACGGCCTTCGGGATCGTGGCGTTGTTCTGAAGTTGCTGTTGCGCGTCGGCGATCAGGCCATCCCATCCGGCGCGTGGATTCGACGTCACTCCGGAGAAATCGACGCGCGACGAGTCAGCGCACTGTTGAGCAATGTGACTGCCCACGCGATCGAGCCACGGCTCGCCGAGCCGTGCCATTTCTCGCCGCCAGTCGTGCATGCAGGGCACGCGACACGCGCCCGTTTGCGTGCGCGGCGTCGCGGCGCCGGACAACGGCGCCGCGAGCGCCACGACGATGGCGAACGCGGCGAGGGTTTTCATTTCTTCCCGCCCCAGCGGATCTTGCCGCCCGCAGCGACGCCGCCGTGGCGAGGACGAGTGATCCAGGCGCGTTCGGGCAGGCCCTTCCACACCAGGCCGCCGATGATGATGCTGACTCCGACAACAGCCATCCCAAAGCCGATCTTCTCGTCCCGCTCGTATTCGCTTCTGACATCAGGCGGGGTGTCGTAATCGAGCTTGCTCATGGCCCAGCCGGCAAAGCTGGCTCCGCCTGCGGCGATCACCATGCCGGCGACGAACCAGCCCGGCCAGCCTTCGTCGGCGCCCTGCTGCATGAGCGCGAGCGGGTCCTGCTGTTCCGCCTTCCTGGCGGCACTGTGTTCCGCTCTGATCGGCGGTGTGAATCTGATCCGTGTCGTCTGAGCCGGCGCATTCAAGGGCAGCGCTAGCAAAGCCGCACACGTAAAGGCCACGATCTTCATTCCCTGTCGCATCGACTGAACCTCCGGCGTGGACGGTAGAAGGAACCGGTGAAGCGGACAATCGGCGTGAATGGGCAGGAACGGGCACCGAGCGACAACCGGCCACCGATTGCCCTAGACTGCGCGCATGTCGGACGGTCACCCCGTCAATCGTCGGCTGGATTCGTGGAAGGCCATCGCCGAATACCTCGGGCGCGACGTGCGTACGGCGCTCCGATGGCATCGCCGCGACGGGCTGCCGGTCCATCGGATCAGCGGCTCGCGCGGCCGCGCCGTGCATGCCTACACCGCCGAGATCGACACGTGGCTAGCGGCTGGAAAGGACACTCCCCGTTCTGGTCCGCCGAGCCAGACGGCGATCGCCCACGCGCCGCTCACGACCGGCCGGTGGCCGTGGCGCGTCGGGCTGACCTTTCTCGCCGCGGCCGCGCTGGTCTTCGCCGTGAGCACGATCCTCTGGGGCCTCCCGGGCGGGCGGCTGATTGCCCGCGCCGTGTTGGATGGCGACACGCTGATCGCCTATGACGGCGACAACCGCGAAGTGTGGAGGCACAGCTTCGGTCACCTGAGTGCGGCGCCAACGCTGCACCGCGTGGGAGTGGGCGATCTGGACGGCGATCACAAGCCCGACGTCGTCGCGAGCGTGGTGCCGTGGCGGGCCGATTCGCAGAACCAGCGATCCGAGCTGATCGCGATCAGCAGCTCGGGCCGCGCGCTGTGGCAGCGAACGCTCGACGATGCCGTTTCGTTTGACGGCAAGGAGTACGCGGCGCCGTGGTTTCACGACGCGCTGATCGTGTACTCGGTTGCGGGCCAGGCGCGCATCACGCTGGCCGCTCACCATCACATCTGGTGGCCCGATCTGATCGTCACGCTTGATGGCACCGGCAAGACGCTGGGGACATTCGTCAACACGGGGTGGATCGACCAGCTGGTGCTATCGAGTGATGGAAGACACCTGATCGCCACCGGCGTCAACAACGTCCTGAAGAGCTCTGTGTTGGCCGCGCTCGACGTGACGAAGCCGCTGGGCCAGTCGCCAGCGATTCCGGGCGGTCCCATCTGTACAGACTGCCCTGCCGGATCGCCGGATCTCTACCTCGCATGGCCGCGCACGGAACTCGCGGACCCCGCGCAGGCGCCGCCGACAATGGCGTCGGTGGACGCCGAAGGTCGCATCCAGGTGCGCGCAATCCAGCGGAGATCGGACGGCGGCCCCGAGCTGATCGCGGAACTTTCGCCGGCCTTCGTCGTCCTCCGGCAATCGGTCAGCGACTCGTTCCAACAACTGCACGAGCGGCTCGAAACGTCGGGCACAATCAAACACGATCTGGCCCATTGCCCTTCCCTTCACGCCGCCGTCCAATCCTGGACACCGACAATGGGATGGGGGACGTACCCCTTTTCCACAGGTTTCAACAGGTAGGGGACAGGGCTCTAGTCGGAGCCGTCGCCTCGAGTCACTTCGACGTACCGTTCCCCGTCGTCGTAGCCCACGCGCACCTGCCACGGATTGCAGCACACTTCGCAGTCCTGGACGAGTGTGCCGATCACATCGGGCTCGATGTAGATCTCGCCCGGCTCGCCGCAGTACGGACACGTCACCGCGAAAGTCGTCGAGGACGCGCCATCCCCGCCGTCTTCCCCGTCGCCCGACCTATCCCGCATTCGCGATCGCGCCTCGCTTCGCCTTCAAGAGGAAATACAGGATGACGCCGGCATAGGCGACGGAGAACACCAGACCGAAGATCTGCCCAAAGCGGCCTGGCCCGGACGCACTGCCAAGACGCGTCGTCGACTCGGCGAGCGCCGCGTTGTAGCGCGCGGCCACCCACGGGATGACGCTGATCAGCGCGCTGGAGACCGCCAGACCGTGATAGACGATCGCCGGCGAGAGCGACGATGACGTCCGCTTCAGCAGGCCGACGCCGATCCCCAATTGCGCCAGGCTGAACACGACGTAGAACGCGCGCGCGGCTGATCCGGTCAGCACCACCCCGAGGAACATCGCGGGCAGCTTCGGCCAGAAGATCGACGGCAACAGCAGGATCGAACCGACGATCATGAGCCAGGCGATCACCGTAACGCTGAGAGGCCGCGCCCGCAGCGGTTGCTCGACCGGCTCGCCGTTGAATTGCGCGACCGTCTTGGCCCGGGCGAAGAAATAAATGCAGAACGCGCCGCCGACTCCCCACAGCGCGTAGAACGCGGCCATCGCGGCGCGGAACCACATCGGCATATCGGCCGGCGGCGTCGCGGTCGACCCAGGCGGCGGCGTGAACAACAAGATGCCGGCCGCGCCAGCGAAGCTCATGAAGATCGTGATGCCGGCCATGACGAGCACGACATAGCGCGACCACCGCCAGAGGCGGAGCAATCCAATCCCCGTCGCGAGGCCAATCACGCCGACAAGCCCCGTCATGACGGCGCCGCCCAGCGCGATGGCGCGCATCATCCGCACGTCGGCGCCCGGCGGCAGCGTGGCTGGATCGAGAAACTGCCCGCCCATCGGCCCGAGGAAGACCCACAGCCCCATGCCGCTTAGCGCGATCATGAAGGCCGACCCGAGCAAGAGAATGACGGCGACGGTTGCGACGCCCGCAGAACACTTCATCGAGGATCTCCCGGGCGGAGTGTAACGCAGCCCCCGGTCTCAACCATCGGCGTTCTCCTGAACGTACCGGGATCCCGTCCAGATGAAGTGCTTGGTACCGCAGAAGAAGTCGGCGTGACCCTCACGTTTGTACGTCGTCAGCCTGACGAGACCGCCATCGCCGGCGGCGTCGCAATCGCCGTCGCCCGCCACGGTCCACGCGTCGCTGACCTTCCGAAACACGGTCGCGGGATAGTGGCAGCCGCCGCTCCCACAGAATCCGGCCGCTTCGACGACCACCACCATCCACTGTTCCGCTGCCTCGTCGGTGAGCTTGACGCTCGCTTTCACGAGGCGCGGCGGCGGACCCTCCGAAAGGCCTGGGATCGGCTCCAGCTCCGACGAAAACATCGGCTCGAAATACCGCTTCTCGGCGTCACTCAGCACGTCGAGCGGCCTGACGAACACGTCGCGGCGATTCTCGGCAAACAGCGGATGTCCCGGAAACTCGGCCACGGCCTCGAGAAACTGCCCCGACCGGAGCTTCGCGTTCAGATAGCCGGGCACATCGAGCGCGCTGCCCGGACCAACGGCGCGCGTCCATGGGTCGGCGAAGAACCACGCCAGGAACGGATCGCGAGTCGACCGCAACGCGGCCAGCCGATTCGCGTCCGGCGGGAGCGCGACGACCGCGCCGAGGTCGTTGACTCTGGACTCCGCCACCGCCTCGGCGAGATCGGCGAGCCGCGCCGCATCCGTCTGGATATCGACCAGAAGATCCAGCACCACAATCACCCCGGGGGCGAACGTGCTGCCCCACCCTTGCGCCGCGCCGATCGCGAGACTCCGCCCATCCGGCGAGAATCGCAGCGACAACGCGTTATTTGGGAGCGCCACGGCCGGCCCGACCGCCTGCCCAACCGTTGACGCGGCATCCCAGAGGTACGCCTTGGTTCCGGCGCCCGTGGCGAGGAAGCGGCCATCGTCGCTGAAGCGCGCGACGGCGACGGGGTCCTGGTGCCGCATCGACTGGCCGCTCCATTGCGCGTCGGCCAGCGTGATCAGCTTGACGCCGCTCGACGTCTCGATCGCGGCGACGCCGCGCGCGTCATTGACCGCGACGACTCGGCCGCCACGCGGAACCGCGACTAATGTGACCGCGGCTGTTTTGAGATTCACGATGCGGAGATCGCTGCCGCTCGTCGACACGAGCCAGAGTCCTCGCTCTCCCATCACCGCGTCAGCGTCGGTTCCGGCCGGCAATTGGCCCGAGGCCGCGGCCGCTCCTGGCGCACCCACGCGCAGCCACGCGCCGCTGGACGCCGCCGTGACGCAGCCAATCGTCTTGGTCTCTCGATTCCACTGTGCCAGCGTGGGATCGCGGTTCAGTTCCGCCGTCGTGACGCAGTCGAGCGCGCCCAACTCCGCGCCATCGGCCGTCGAGACGATCGTCGTGCGCTCGTCTCCGAGCAGCACGAGGCTCGTCGCGTCGGCGCTCCAGCCGAGGCGCCTGATCGGCTTCGAGAGTGCGATTCGCGGCAGTGCCCGCGGCGAAGCGGCGCCGCTGACTGCGGCGATGAAGACGCTGCCCTTCGTCGCGACCGCCACCTGGCCTGCGTCCGCGCTGAACGCCGCCGCCGTCGCCATGCCGGGCAGCTTCCACTCGCGCAGGACTCGGCGGCCGTCGATATCGTGGATCTGCACGTCGGTTTCGGATTCGGCGTCGTTCACGCTCCACGTCAGCCCGTATCGAATGTCGTCGCTCATCGCGGGCGGATCGTCCCACCCATTCGGGCTCGAGCCGACCAGGCGCGCCAGCGGCTCGCCGGTGGCGCGCGCCCACACATTCGCGTTGCTCCAGGTCTGTCCCGCGAATCGATCACCGTTGGTCGAGAACCGGATCTCGGGCACCTGACTCCCGTGTTCCTGTGGCACTTCAATCACGCCGGCGCCGCGCAGGCGCAGGTTCCACACGTCGGCGCCGTCCTGGCCGATCGTCACGATCACGAGTGGATCCGATGTGAACGCGCCAAAGCTCAGTCCGGGAATCTCCGGGAACACCACCGGCATGCGATCGATCGACGTCCACAGGCGCACCCGGTCGTCCGCATCGACCGAGAGCATCCGTTGGCCATCGCGGTCGAAGGTGATGCGTCGAACGAGCGGCCCTGAACCCGGAACATGGTCGACCCGGTCTTCGCGTGCTGATGGCCATCGCGGCGAGACCGCGATGCCGCCCCGCTCGTCGCTGATCGCAAACGTCGAGGTGACCGGATTGACCGCCATCGCAAACGTATTGACGCCGCCTGAGCTGATCTCTGCGCCCTCCGTCCGGCCCGTCGCGGCGTCGATCAGCCGGTAGGCCCGCTCGCCGCTCGAGACCATCAGCATCGACCCATCTGCGGATAATTCCAGCCCATCGATCGTCAACTCGGTGACGACGCTCGTTGACGTCTGCGCCTGCAGATCGACGAGCGTCACGTCGGTTCCGCTGGAAATCGCGAGCCGGCGACCGCGGCGGCTGAAGTGCATGCCATAACAACTCGGCACAGCGTTGTTGATCGCGACGTCGACGCGCACCGGGGCCGCGCCCGCGCTCGCCCGCCACAACTGGCCGGGGGTGCCGGCCCACAGGACTCCCGCGTCCAGAAAGAAGAAACACGCCTCGCCGGCCCCCGGCAGGGCGACGTCTGTCCGTCGGTCCGCCGCAACATCAATGTCGCTGATGGTGTTGCCGAGCGCCGCCAGCAGGTGCGTCCCCGCATCGTCGAAGACGATTGCCGCGGCCTTCGCCGGCAGACTGGTAAGGGGCTGGCGGACGCCGGTCGCAAGGTTCCAGACCGCCACGCCGCCCTTGGCGTCGAGCGTCGCGATCAATGATCCCCGCGACGGCGCGGCGACAGCCGCGATGTCGCCGTCCAAGTGCCAGCGGGGAAACTGCCAATCGCGAAGGGCCATCATCAGCGCGGTCTTGGCGGCTGGACTTTCCGGATCGATGCGCGCCGCCCGCGCGAACCACGCGAGCGCTTCGCGCGACGGCCCGCCGGCCATGAGCGCGAATCCCCGATCGAGCGCCGCGCCGGACTCGGCCGACGCCTGCGCCCGCCTCGCCTCCATCGTCCGGCGCCACAGCGTGCCGAAGACCGTGGCCGCCGTTCCGACGATGAGGGTCGTCGCGATCGCGATGGCCGCGATTTGGCGGCGCCGGCGCCGCGCGTGACGCTCCCTGAGGTTGTCGTAGTTGACGCCGAGCAGACCGGCAACAATCTTCAGCAGCGCGTTGCCTTTTCCATCCTTGCCGGGTCGCAGGTCCGCGGCGATCGGCTCGGTCGGCTCGCTCGAGAGGTTGCCCGATTCGTCGAGCAGAAAGCGAAGAGCGGGCGGAAAACACTCCGCGCTCGTGCCGGGCTCCCCATCCGCGATCACCGTCAGGATGCGATTGGCACGTCCGAGCCGCTTGAAGGTCAGGACTTCCTCGTTGACCCACCGGGACACGGCGGCGTTCGGCGAACAGACCACGATCAGGTACCGCGATTCGGCGAGTGCGGTCGAGATGTTGTCGTTGAGATCGGCAGAGACCGGGAGTTCTTCGCGGTCGCGAAACACGGGGACCAGCCGCGCGGGCACCGGGCCGTCGCGGCCCGGACCGCCCACCAGTTTCTTCGGCACCCGGTACGACTCGAGGGCCTTGTGGAGCCAGGCGCCCACGGCGGCGTCGACGTGGCTGTAGCTGATGAACGCCCAGTACTTCATCGCCGCACAGCGTAACATCGCTCCATGTCCGAGCGTGATCTGTTCGATGTGCCTGACGAGGTCGCCTATTTCAACTGCGCCTACTACTCGCCGCTGCTCAACGAGTCGCGACGCCGGTTGATGGAAAGCGCCGCCGCGAAGTCACATCCCTGGGAGCGCACGACCGCGAGCTTCTTCGATGACGCGGAGACGATTCGCGCGCTGGCCTCACAGCTCTTCGGTGGGGACGCCGATGGGTACGCCGTGATGCCCGCGGTGAGCTACGGCATCAGCACGGCGGCGCGCGCCGTTCGATCTGAGCTCGCGCCTGGCGATCGGATTCTTGTGATCGCCGAGGAATTCCCGAGCAATGTCCTGCCCTGGCGGCGCGCTGCCGAGGCCACGGGCGCCCAGATCGTGACCGTCCCCACGCCGGCCGACGGCGACTGGACGCGCGCGACGCTACCGATGATCGATGCTCGGACGAAAGTGATTGCGATGTCCACCTGCCACTGGACGAACGGGGCACACATCGACCTCGCGCCGATCGCGGCGGCCGGACGCGCGCATCGCAGCATCCTCGTCGTCGATGCGACCCAGTCGCTGGGCGCGATGCCGTTCGCGATGGCGGAGATACGGCCGGATTTTCTCGTCGCCGCTGCGTACAAATGGCTGCTGAGTCCGTACGGCGTGGCGCTGATGTACGTGTCCGACCGGTGGCGCGATGCGCAACCGCTCGAGGAAAGCTGGCTCGCGCGCGACAACGCGTACGACTTCACGGCGCTGGCGGAGTACTCGGACACGTACTTACCCGGCGCGCGCCGCTTTGACGGCGGCGAGAAAGCGACCGCGAGCCTGCCCGGCGCGATCGCGGCGCTCGAGCAGATCCAGGCGTGGGGCATCGAGCGAATCGCCCGGACGCTGGCCGGCGTCAACGCCCGCATCGGCGCGCGTCTCGCGCAACTCGGGTTTACGTTGCCTCCCGAACGCCTCAGATGCCCTCACATGTTCGGCGCCGTGGTGCCCGCGGGTGCAGTCACTCCGGCGGCGCTGGTCACCGAACTGCGGTCGCGCAAGATCTACATCAGCCAGCGCGGCCAATCCCTCCGCTTCGCACCCCACATGCACATCAACGATCAGGACGTCGAGCACCTGCTCGACGCCCTGACCACTCTGGTTGCCTGAGACCTGTCCCCAGTTGTTGAAAACCTGTGGAAAAGGGGTCCGTCCCCCTACCGCGATAAACTCCGCGTATGAGGCTCAAGGTCCCGCAGTTCGTCCGAGCCGGCCTGCTCACGGCCGTCATCGACGGCGTCTTCTCGAGCGTGCTGAGCCGGTTCTTCTACGGATCGACCGTGACACGCCTCTGGCAGCAGGTCGCCTCGGTGCTGCTCGGTCCGGACGCAATTGACAGCGGCCGCCGCGCGGCCGCGATCGGCCTCGCCATGCACCTCAGCGTCGCGTTCACCTGGACGCTGGTCTTCCTTGTCTTGCTGAAACTCGCGCCGATTCGCCGCGCCGTTTCATCGAACGCCGGCATCGTCGGCGTCGCGGCCGTCTTTGGGCCGATCATCTGGATGACGATGTCGCTGGTGCTGATTCCGGCGCTGACGGGACGACCGCCCTCAATCACCAGTCGCTGGTGGATCCAGTTCTTCGGCCACATTCCCTTCGTGGCGATGCCGATCGTGGCCACGCTGGCGCCGCACGAGGCAGACCTCCACGCGCACCACCACACTACTGATTGATCAAACCCAGCCCGAATGCCTGCGCGCGCGTCATACCGGCGCGAAGGCCGCCGTTTCTCGCGAGGGTTACGGCCAACTTCTCGGCGTCGGTCATCTGCTCGGCGCCGGAGTTGGAGTTCATCATGAAGCGGAATTCCGGCCGGCCGGCGGCGGGCGTTTGAATGTGCCCCATGCCGTAGGCATGGCCCATCTCATGCGCGGTTGCGCTGACGTTGAGTCCACCGGACAACGCCAGCGTGATCATCGCCCGGTTCTGGCCGAGCGGCGCGGGGCCGTAATTGGCGCACGCCAGCGCGCCCGTCGTGCAGACGCCGGTTTGCACGCGAATGCCGATCGTGAACTCCGGAAGGCTGAGTTCGGGACGTTGCGCGGACGACTGCATGCGATCACTCGTCATTTCGGCCGTGGCGGTGATCGCGCCGCCGACGAGCGCGGCGTACTGATCCGCGAACGTCTGCGCGTTCGCGCGCGCCGTACCACCCGCGTCGGTTGAGACCTGCACCCGCAGGCGCGTGCCGTCGGCCCAGATCCCCGCGAGCGGATTCGAGCCCGCACCCTCGGTCGCGTCCGACATCGGACCGGTGTGAAAGAACATCGCTTCAATAATGTTGCGAACGTCGACGATGGTCAGGATCTGCTCGTCGGAAAACGCGCTGGTCGAATCGCCGCGCTTCGCCGCGACGCGAGCATAGTAGGTGCCCGCGGCGCGCGGCGACGTCCACGCGAACGTGTTACCGATCACGGTCTGCGACAGCACGTTGGTTGAGCCTGACGCCGTGCCGATGACGAGCTGAAAACTCGACTCGCTGCTCCCCCAGGTGAAGGTCAACGTGTTGCTGTCCGCATTGATGCGCTGACTCGCGACGAGAAATGCGGTCGGCGGCACGAGCTGCGCGCTCGTGCCTGTGCTCGTCGACGGTTCCACCGGCGAGAGGCCCGAACTCGAGCCGCACCCCGCGGACGCGGCGGCGATCATGAGGACCGCCACCAGGGAGCGTGTGTAATTCACGGGTTCGATTATGCCGGACGGCCTGGCGGCGGCCCGTTAAAGGTAAATATTTACCTATAAACACATTAATGTCCCACAAAAGTACTTAATGGTCGTATTTTGTGCTTGTTTAGCATTTGATATGACTTTATAGTCTCTCTACGTCATTTGACGACAGAGATGAAGGACATTCACATGGTCAGCCTGAAAGCGCAGTCTTCGAAGATTCTCCTCACGGTGGGTGCGGCCCTGATGGTCGCCGGCCTGCCGGCCCGCTCGTTCGCCCAGGTCAACGGCGCGATCTACACCACGTCGGTTGACGCGAAGATCGTCAATCAAAACATCTACGAGAGCCGTGAAGCGGTCTACCTCAGCGGCGGCCCGCAGACGAAGGCCGACCGCGGCCTCGCACCGGACGGTCACTATTACTTCCAGGTCACCGACCCGAGCGGCGCGGTCCTGCTCTCGACCGATCGCATCGAGTGCCGCGAAGTGATCGTGGCCGACGGCCGGATCACCGGCGTCGCAGCCTCGGGGTGCCAGCACGCGCTCGGCGTCGCCAATGCCGATAACGGCCAGATGCCGGTGCAGCTCTTCCCGTTCCTCGAAACGCCCAACCCCGGCGGCGAATACAAGGCCTGGCTCACGCCCGTCGCGAGCTACTCCCCGAACGAGTCGGCGCCGAACTGCTCCGGCAAGAACTCGAACATCCGCTTCGGCTTCTGCGACGCCGACAGTAAAACGGACAACTTCAAGATCCGATCCCTCAACGCGGC
>SCUN01000121.1 GCA_004297655.1 Acidobacteriota bacterium
GCCGCGGCGACAATACTCCGGGTGGGCTTGTCGCAGAGTTTCAACGCCGACCTCACGTTCCACACCGATTTCGCGCAGGTCGAAGCGGACCAGGAAGTCGTGAACCTCTCGCGATTCAGCCTGTTCTTTCCGGAGAAACGCCAGTTCTTCACCGAGAGCGCCGGGATCTTCGACTACGGCCAGGCGACCGGGGCGACGGGCGGCCCCGGCCTGCTGACGTTGTTCTACAGCCGCCGCATCGGTCTCAGGGACGGCCAGGAAGTGCCGATTCTCGCCGGCGCGCGCGTCACCGGGCGCGCGGGTCACACCACGGTCGGCGCGATGAACATCGAGACCGACGCCGCCACGGCCACGGGCACGGGCGCGCCGCTGCCGCGCGCGAATTACACGATCGCGCGCGTCAAACGCGACATCTTCAGCCGGTCGTCGATCGGCGCGATGGTGCTGAACCGCACGGGCGGCGGACTGGCGAACAACGGCACCGCGGGCGTCGACGGCGTCTTCACCTTCGGCAAGCACCTCGACGTCATGGCGCTCGGCGCTCGGACGTTCACGCCCGACCGCCCCGGCCGCGACTGGGCCGGCGCGATGAAAGCCAAGTGGACGTCGGACCGGTTCGAGACCGGCGTCGGGTATCTCGACATCGCCGAGAAGTTCAACGCGGAGATGGGCTTCGTCCCGCGCACCGACATCCGCAACGTGACGGGCCAGGCCGCGTGGACGCCGCGGCCGAAATGGCGAGGCGTTCGGCAGCTCCGGTTCAACATCGACACGTCGTATTACGAGAACCACGCCGGCCGCAAGGAATCGGCGGGCACGGGATACGACTTCACGCTCACTCAGCAGAGCAGCGCATCGCTGGGCGTGTCGCTCGATACCCACTACGACTACCTCGATGAGGACTGGTTGACCTCGGGCGGGCGCATCGCGCTCGGTGGCTATCGCTGGAACACGTTGCGGCTTCGGTATTCGTCGAATCAGGCCCGACGCGTCTACGGCTCGCTGACCGCCGAGGACGGCGGCTACTACAACGGCGACAAACGGTCGTATCAGGCGGAGTTCAGTTTCCTGCCGCTCGAGACGCTACTGGTGGAGAACTTCTACCGGCGCAACCGCGTCGTGCTGCCGGTGACCGGCGCGTACACCACCAACGTGCTGAGCACGCGAATCAGCTACTCGTTCACGCCGGCGCTCTTCCTCAAGAGCTTCGTGCAGTACAACGACCAGACTCGCACGGCCAGTGCGAACGTCCTGCTCTGGTTCATCTACCGGCCGGGCAGCGATCTCTACGTCGTGTACAACCAGGGCTGGGAGACCGACGCGCCCGGCCCGCAGAATCTGCGCACGCGGGGACGATCGATCGCCGTCAAGCTCACCTACTGGCTGTCGCGCTGAAGTGCACCCAGATCCACGGCGCGGCGTCGTCCCACAGGCACCGCGCGGGTGACGAGAGCCAGTCCTGGCCGAGATCGCCGATCGGCGCGCCGGGGGGCGCGGGCGCGGCCGGCACGATCGGCGCGGACTCGTAGCCGCGCTCGAGGAACCGTTTGATGTCGGCGGCGAGGAGCGCGTTCTGCGCGGCGTCGCCTTCGGATGCGGCCGGCGCCGCGCGGAGCCGGGCGGCGAGCTTCTGCAATCGCAGCGACGCGATCGCGCGGACGTCCGAGTTGGTCGATCCCTGCGCGAGCCACGTGACGCGGCTGACCAGCACGCGCTGGGCGGCCCGGCGCACCGCCGCTTCGTACGGCGTCGCCGCCGGCGCATCGAACGTCGCTTTCGTCAGCCGGTCGATCACTTCCTCGAGCCCCGGCAGCGTCGGATCGACGGCGTGCTGCGCGACCATGCGCGCGGCGCGATCGAGCTGCAGCACGAATCCGATCGTTACGTCCGCCGCGATCGTGCTCGGCGACAACGGATCGAAACCCTCGCCCGTCGTGCGCGGGAACAGCTCGCGGTGCAGGCCGAAGCCCGGCGGGCGCGGCGGAATCAGATCGAGAATGCGTTTCGGCACGACCAGTTCGGATGGCTTCAGCGTGGCGGCCAGCGCGTCGAGCGCCTTTCGCTGATTGGCGGCGCTCTCCCACTTCATCGGCGTGCGGCCGTCGCCGCGCATCGCGTAGATGAAGTCCTGCCCTCCGACCATCGACGCCGTGCCCTCGACGGCGTAGCGGTGGTAGATCCAGATCGGCACGAGCGGCTCCTCGATCGTCGTCATCGGCGCGCCGAGGCGGATGGTCTCCTCGCCGATGCGATTGAGCGCGGCGCGGCGCACTTTCATCAGGCGGTTGAGCTCGTCGGCCTGGTTCACGCCGTTCGACCACTGCTCGACGCGCGGATGGATATCGGAGTCCTGGTTCGTGAAGTAGCGGATGTCGTCCTTCCACGCGTCGTCGAGGATCTTCGCGAGCGCGGCGGTCTCATTCGAGCCTTTCGGGAATTCGCGATAGCCGTAGTTGATCGTGACCTTGTCCCAGTCGCCGATGCGCGCCGGATACGCGTTCGAGATGTCGATCGTCCCGTCATCTTTGAGCGCCTCGAGCGGATGCGGGTAGTCCATCACCGAGATCCAGCCCTTGGTGCTGTCGTAGTAGTTGTGACCGAGGCCGAGCGTGTGGCCGACTTCGTGCGCGGACAACTGGCGAATGCGTTTGAGCGCGGTCTGATAGAGGATGTCGGGCTTCTCGGATCCCGTCTTGTACGGCGACAGCAGGCCTTCGAAGATCATGTAGTCCTGGCGGTCGCGGAGCGAGCCGAGCGTGACCGTCGCCTTGATAATTTCGCCGGTGCGCGGATCGTTCACGGTGCCGCCGGAGCTCCAGCCGCGCGTCGAGCGATGCACCCAGTTGATCATGTTGTAGCGGATGTCCATCGGGTCGGCGCCGTCGGGCAGCACGTCGACCTTGAACGCGTTCGTGAATCCCGCGGCTTCGAACGCCTGGCTCCACCAGCGCGCGCCCTCGAGGAGCGCCTGCTTCACGTCCTCCGGCGCGCCGGAATCCACGTAGTACTGAATCGGCCTCACCGGATCGCTCATCGCGGCGGCCGGGTCCTTCTTCACGAGCCGGTGTCTGCGGATGTAGCGCACGACCATCGGATCGCCGATCGGCGTGCTGTAGTCCACGAAGCTCAGGCCGCCGTAACCGGCGCGCGGATCATCGACGCGCGGCTGGAAGTTGTCGTCGGGCAGCTGCACGAACGACGCATGCTCGCGCAGCGTGACCGCGTCGGCCGACGGCGTCACGCTCGCGACCGTGCCGGCGAACAACCCGCCGCCGCGTCCGCCGCCCGCGCCGCCATCGCCGGCGCCGATCGCCTGCGGTCCCTGTGACGGACCGCCGCCACCGCCGCGCCCGCCGCCCGCGGCATTGCGGACGAACGTCAGCGTCATGTCGAGCTCGGTGTTCTGCGGGAAGTTGCGCGTGTTCGGCAGGAAGAACGCGCTGCGGGTGAGATCGAGCTGGTACGGCCCGGGCGTGAGCGATCCGGCGGCGCCGGTGACGTCGCGCAGGAAGAACGGCGTCGCGTCGACGAGCACGCGGCCGCTCGATTCGGCCGCGACGGTGAAGCCCCAGAGAATCGACTTCGCGAAGGAATCTTCGACCGACTTGCGCTCGAGCGGGTTCGTGCTGCTCGACCGGAACGACTGATTCGGCTGGACCAGCCAGATCTTCTGGCCGGCGCGCGTGAACTTCACGACGCGCCCACCGCCGCCGGCGCCGCGATCGAGGCCGATGTCGTTCGAGCCGAGGCCGGCCGACAAGCCCGTCGAGAACAGGAACTCGCTGTCGAAGCGCGAGATCTCGAGGAGCATCGTGCCGGCGCGCTCGTCGTAGTAGAGCGGGAAGTAGCCGTCGAGTTTGCGAAGCCCGGCCGTCCGATCCTCGACCGACGGCGTCTGGCCGCCGCCGGCGCCACCGCCTCGGCCCTGCCCCTGGCCGGCGCCGGTCTGCGCGGGCGCGGCGGCTGGGCGAATCTCCGTCGAGAAGAAGACGGTCAACGCGACCGCGGCGGAACAGACGAATACGAGGCGTTTGAAACCGGCAGGCTGGGTCATGAATCGCTCCGACGCCGGGATTCTACCCCCGGCGCGGCCCCGCGAGCTCGGCGAGCAGTTCGAGCTGGCGCTGTTGCAGCTTGATCAGCTCGGTCCACTTCTCTTCGCGGATCTCGTCGAGCTTGGTGTGCAGCGCGACGATCTCCATCTCCGCTTTCAGGTTCACTTCGTAGTCGTGCTGCGCGTCGGCGCGATCGCGCGCGGCCTGCCGGTTCTGGCTCATCATGATGATCGGCGCCTGCAGCGCCGCCGTGCACGACAGAATCAGATTCAACAGGATGAACGGATACGGATCGAACGCGGCGCCGCGCGCGTTGAAGAGCACCCACGCCGCGATCGCCGCGACGGCGATCATGATGAACGACCAGCTTCCGCCGAATGACGCGACGCGATCGGCGACGCGCTGCCCGAAGGTCGGCTGCGTCTTCGTGAGATCGCGCGCGACGCCCTGACGATGAATGAACCGGTGGATGATCGCCTGTTCCACCGCGTCAAGTTTGGCCAGGTCGGAAATTATTGGATGCGAATCCTGCATGAAGCCTCCGGCATACGGGCCGCGGCTTGGCCCCGATCTTGCACTTCTCCTGACCAGACTCATTCACCGGAAGGAGAACCGCTATGAGACCGATTGTCTCTCTGGTCGGTGCCTGTGTGTTGATTCTGTGCGTGTCCGCGTGCCAGTCGCCGATCGCACCGCCGACGAGCATCACGCTCACGGCCGCGCTGTCGCCCGCGAACGAGATTCCTCCGGTCATCACGCCCGACGCCGCGGGCCGCGGCACGGTCACGATCCTCATGAACGTCTCGCGCGACGACGCCGGCAATGTGACCGCCGCCACCGCGACCGTCACGTGCGATCTCACCGGATTCCCTCCGGGAACGACGCTCACGGGCGCGCACGTGCATATCGGCGGGATCAACAGCAGCGGATCGATCGTGCTGGACACCGGGCTCGGCGCGGGTGAAGTCGTGCTCACGACGGGATCGGGCTCCTTCAGCAAACAGGGCATCGGTGTCGATCCGACCGTGGCCGGCAACATGGTCAGCATGCCGGCGTCGTACTACTTCAACATCCACACGGCGCTCACGCCTGGCGGCGCCGCGCGTGGCCAGCTGATTCGGCAATAAAATGGTGGGGTGACACCGGACGAAGGGCAGCTCACCGTCAACCGGACGTCGTCAACCGACGTGCAGCACCGGCAGATCATCATGTCGGTTGACGACCAGCCGTTTGCGACGCTGCTCTTCGGCCAATCGGCCACCAAACCGATCGCGCCGGGCCATCACAAACTGCGCGCCTACAACACGCTGGTCTGGAAGAACGTCGAGTTCGATGTCGCGCCGGGCGAGCACGTCGAGTTTCAGGTGATCAACCGGCCCGGGCGATGGACGTATCTACTCGTCACCCTGCTCGGCGTCGGGCCGATCTATCTGACAATTGAGAGAGTCCCGCAGGGCTGAAGCCCTGCGGCTACGGCAGTCAGCATGCGCGCAGTAGCCGGCGGGCTTCAGCCCGCCGGTCAGAAGCGAACTCTGAACCCCGCGTTGACGACGAAGCCGTCGAGCGGCGCCCAGGCGTCCACGGTCCAGCGGCCGTCGAAACGGCGCGTCGGCCGGACGAGCGGATCGTATTTCGTCTGACGCCGGTTCGACAGGTTCTCGCTGTTGATGAACAGCCGCAGCCGGCCCAGCCGGCGCTCGGCCAGCGCGCCGAAGTAGGGATACGCCGGGCTGCGTGGACGAAAGGGACTGTCTTCGAGCCGCTGCGCGCCCGTGAGATAGAACTCAACCCCGACGCGGCCGACGTCCTCGCGTTCCCACATCGCGGTGAGCCCCGCCGAATGGCGCGGCGTCATCGGCACGTCCTCGCGAATCGACGTCGCCGGATCCGGCTCGGTCGACCGCACGAAGGTGTATGAGCCGACGATGGTGACTTCGCCGGCGTGCAGGCGGACGAGGCTCTCGGCGCCGACGGTGTTGGTCGGGCCGGTCAACGGCAACAGATCGTACTGCGCGGGGCCGGCCTGGCGCATCGCGAGCGCGCCGTTCACGCGGGAGCCGAACAGTGTGAGATTCAGCTCGGCGCGGCCGATCGCGCGGCTGACATCGGCGGAATAGCTCTGCGCGTGTTCGACGCCGGTGGCGGCAAACGTGCGCAGCCGCGTCAGGCCGACGGCCTCGGTCTCTTCGGTCAGCGGCGTCGGCGCGAAGTACCCGCGGCCCGCGCTCAGTCGAATCGTCCAGCCGTCGGCCGGACGGACGAGCGCGGACACGCGTGGACTTGCGATCGTGCCGTACTCGGAGTGCCGGTCGACGCGCGCGCTCGCGCTCAGCGCAAGGCGTGGCGACACGGCGATGTCGTCCTGCGCGAAAAGCGACGGGACCCAGAAGGTGTAGTTGAAGCGCGACTGCTCGGTCGCGCGGTACGCGTCGCCCTGCATGGCCGCGCCGATGACGACGGTGTGCCGGCCGACGGCTTTCGTCAGCGAGACTTCGCCGAACCCCGTGCGGTGCGCGTCACGCTCGACGACCTCGCCGAATTGATGGCGATGCGACTGCCCCATGAACGAACCGCGAACGCCGATCACGTGCGAGCCGACGAGCCAGCGTGACACGACGCCAACGTCGCCGCGGCGGCTGTCGAGCGCTTCGACGAACGACGATCGCCCGCCTTCGCGGTTCTCGAACATCGCGCCGGTAGTCACGAGCACGTTGCGGCCGGCCGAGTTGTCCCACACGAGGCGCGGCCGCACCGACAGGCGCGAGAATCCGGCGACATCCGACCAGCCGTCTTCGTCACGGTCCTGTCGCGATTGACGGTCGGCGTTGGCGATCATCGAGTACTTCCAGTTCGGCGCGACCGGTCCTGACGACCACCACACCGCGTCCGTGCCGCCGAGCGACGTCTGGTTGAACAGCAGTTCCCGCTCGTGCGTCCCCGCCGGACGCCGCGAGACGAGATTCACGACGCCACCGAGCGCCGATGATCCAAATAAGGATGACGCGACGCCCTTGATCACTTCGACCTGGCCGAGATCCATCGGCGGAATCTGGAGCAAGCCGATCGATCCCGATTGGCCGCCGTAGAGCGGCAAGCCATCGGAGAGCAGCTGCGTGTATCGTCCGCGCAGACCCTGGATGCGCAGACTCGCGGCGCCAAGACCCGGCGACGTGACCTGCACGCGAAGGCCGGTGGTCTCGCTGAGGAGCATCGCGATGTCGCCCGGCGTCATCAGCAGCTTTTCTTCGATCTCCTCGCGGCCGAGCACTTCGACCCGAAGCGCCTCGTCCTGCACGCGCTTCCCGCTGCGCGTCGCGGTGACGATCACTTCCTCTTCAATGGTGATCGGCTTAGGGGGAGGAGGAGGCGGCGTCTGCTGTGCGAATCCGGCCAGTGCGAACGCGAGCGAGAGAAATGACATCGGG
>SCUN01000122.1 GCA_004297655.1 Acidobacteriota bacterium
AGCGACTCGAGGCGGCCCTGGGCAATTTCGGCCTGGTACGGCGTGTACGGCGTGTACCAGCCCGGGTTCTCGAAGACGTTGCGCTGGACGACGGCCGGCGTGATCGTGTCGTGGTAGCCGAGCCCGATGTAGCTCCGCGAGACGATGTTGCGGCCGGCGATGTCACGAAGATGGCGGAAGTACCCGGCCTCGGTGACGGCCGGCGGCAGCTCGATGGGGCGCTGGAGCCGGATGTCCTCCGGGACCACTTCGCCGATGAGTTGAGCGACGCTGGAGGCCCCGACCGCCTCGAGCATGGCGCGGAGTTCTTCGCCGCGCGGGCCAATGTGACGTGACGCAAACGTTCCCGAAGCGGGTGCGGTCATTCGAACGTGCTTTCCTTACTTGGTGAGGGCCTCGTACGCGTTGGCGTCCAGGAGCGACGCCGCTTCGCCGGCATTCGTGATCTTCACGCGAATCATCCAGGTCTCGTGCGCCTTGGAGTTCACGTAGTCGGGGTGGTTGCCAAGCTCGGTGTTTACCGCGATCACTTCGCCGGAGAGCGGCGAGAAGAGTTCGGAGACGGCCTTGACGGACTCAATCGTGCCGAACACTTCGCCCTGCTTGAGCGCGCGGCCGATCTCGGGCAGCTCCACGAAGACGACGTCGCCGAGCTGCTTCTGCGCGAAATCGGTGATGCCGACGGCCGCTTCCCCGCCTTCGATGCGGACCCACTCGTGGTCGTTGGTGTACTTCAGATCGGCCGGATACATGTGCGACTCCCGTCAGGCTTTCTTCGCGCGTTTGTAGAAGGGTTCAGGAACGACTTTGGCCGCGACGATGCGGCCGCGAACATCGATGTTGAAGATGGTGCCGGGCGCCGTGAGCGCCACCGGGAGCATCGCGAAGCCGATGGCCTTCTTGAGATACGGCGTCTGCGTCCCGCTGGTGACGACGCCGATCTGCTTGCCGTCGGCGACGACCGGATGGCCGTGGCGCGCGATGGCTTTGTCCACCATCTCGAACGCCGTCAGTTTGCGAGTGAGGCTGCCGGCCTTCTGGGCGTGGAGCACGTCGCTCCCAAGGAACGACTCCTTCTTCCAGCCGACGATCCACCCGAGGCCGGCTTCCATGACGGTGGTGTGCTCGTCCATGTCGCTGCCGCAGAGGCGCATCGCGGCTTCGAGCCGGAGCGTGTCACGGGCGCCGAGGCCCGCGGGCTTGAGTCCCTTGGCCGCGCCCGCGTCGAGCAGCGCGTTCCAGACTTTCTCGGCGGCGGCCGGCGGCACGAAGATCTCGAAGCCGTCTTCGCCGGTGTAGCCGGTGCGCGACACCATCACGCGCTGCCCCGCCACTTCGCCGTTGTCGAACCAGTAGTACTTGATCTTCGCGAGGTCGATCGCGGTCAGCGTCTGCAGGATCGCCTCGGCTTCCGGCCCCTGGATCGCGATGAGCGCGTAGCGCGAGCTGGAGTTGACGAGCACGGCGTCGCCGCCGCGCTGCCGCATGTGGCTCTGGAGCCACTCGTAGTCCTTGACGATGTTGCCGGCGTTGACGACGAGCATGAAGTGGTCGTCGGCGATGCGGTAGGTCAGGACGTCGTCGACGAAGCCGCCCTCGGGCGTCGTGAGCGCGGAGTACTGGATCTGGCCGATGGCGAGCTTCGAGGGGTCGTTGCAGGTGAGCTCGCTGACGGTCGCGAGCGCGTTCTTGCCGGCGATCTCGAGCTGGCCCATGTGGCTGACGTCGAAGAGGCCCGCCGCGGTGCGCACCGCCATGTGCTCGTCGATGATGCCGGTGTATTCGACGGGCATGTCCCAGCCGCCGAATTCCACCATTCGAGCGCCGTGGGCGCGATGTCGAGCGTTGAGTGGGGTCTTCTTCAGTGCTTCAGGGGGCGTCACGCACTCATCAACGTACTATCCCGCTCTGGACCGGTCAAGGTGCTTGGCGCGGGTCGACGCAGCACCGGAGCCCTTCAGGTAGACCTGCAGTGTGTGGTAGCTGATATCGAGCCGGGCGCAGGCCTGGCGCTTGTTGCCGTGGCACCGGTCGAGCACGAGTCGCGCGTACCGCCGCGTCCACGCCTGGAGGGTCTGATCCACCTCCGCCTCGCCGTGATCGGTCAGATCCCGATAGTCCTGCGTGATTTCCGGCGGGAGATCCGGCAGACCGATCTCCGACGTGTTGCACAGCGCGACGGCGCGCTCGATCACCCGCTCGAGCTGGCGGACATTTCCTGGCCAGTGATAGGTCGCCAGCGCCTCGAGCGCCGACGCGGCCATCGTCCACTCCCCAGCCGCGGCCCGGTGCCGGCGGAGCGTGTGGGCGACGAGCAGCGGGATGTCCTCTCGTCTGGCCCGGAGAGGCGGCACGTGGACCTCCACGCCGGACAGGCGGTAGTACAGATCCGCCCGGAATTGACCCCGTTGGACCATCGCGGCCAGGGACTGGTTGGTCGCGGCCACGATGCGCGTGTTGACGCGATAGCTGGCGAGCGCGCCGACGCGCTCGACCCGGAGATCCTGCAGAACGCGAAGCAGCTTGGCCTGAGCCGCGAGCGAGAGGTCGCCGACCTCGTCAAGAAAGAGCGTGCCGTTCTGCGCGAGTTCGAACTTACCCCGGCGGCCGCGCACACCAGTGGCGGTGCGCTCCTCGATGCCAAACAGCTCGGTCTCCACCAGCGTCTCGACGATCGCGGCGCAGTTCACGGCCACGAACGGTCCGTGCCCGCGCGCGCTGGCCGAGTGGATCTGCCGAGCCGCCAGTTCCTTGCCCGCCCCGCTCTCGCCTTCGATCAGCACCGTGAAATCCGTTCGCGCGACGCGGTCGAGCCGATGGCGCAGCGCGAGCATGGCTGGACTGCGTCCGACCAGCATCTGAGCCTCCCCCGCGCCGAATGCCTATCAAGAGCGATGCCAGCCGCGCGAAGCGACTTCTCCTCGGGCGTCGCCTTCGAATTGGCGTGGACGCGGGTAACAAGGACCCATCATCGCTGCAGGCGCACACAGCCGCGGTAGATCGGACCCTCCGGACCGAGCCGCGTCAAATGCCACGACACGACGTGCCCGCGCGGAGT
Organism: Acidobacteriota bacterium; assembly: GCA_004297655.1. Lineage (GTDB taxonomy): Bacteria > Acidobacteriota > Vicinamibacteria > Vicinamibacterales > SCN-69-37 > SCUN01. The sequence goes on from SCUN01000122.1 coordinate 3,059, forward strand.
CATGGGCTCGGTCGGCCAATGGCCAACCAGATCGACCGCCTGGCCCGGTCGAAGACGCACGGTGCCTTCGAGCCACACCGCGTCGCCATCGGCGTTGATTAACCGCAGATCACGGCCCAACGAGAGGCGATTCCGCCCGAGGCCAATCATCGCGCGCATGCCGCCCTACACTTCGGTCCAAACTCGCGAGAAGACGTCGAAACGCAGGATCCGAACGCGGCCGGTGGTGCCCGCGACGCGGATCGCGTATTGGGCGCCCGCGTCGGAACGGAGGTAGACCGTCCCCGAGGTGGCGGTGCCGAGCGGCGTGAACGTCGCGATGTCGCTCGATCCGAAGCGGACCGGATCCGTCGCGCCTGGCCCGCCATCGGGATCAGGAAGCCCGCCGAGCACGCCGATGCGCACGCCGGAGAACTGCTCGGAGACCTCCAGCGATCCACGGCAGGTGTCCCGGCCGCTCGAGATCTCGGCCCGCCGCATCCCGTTGCCGTTGCCGTCGAGACAGCGCCGGAAGCGCCACCGGCTGCCCGCGAGATCGAAGACGAGCGACGAGGCGGCATTCCTCGCGACGGCCTCCATCCGCGCCGATCGGCACTCGGCGGCGAGGTACTGCGCCGCTTCGCGCGCTCGGCCGGCATCGGCGGCGCCGGCGAGGACCGGCGCGCTCATCAGCGCGCACAGACTCGTGATCCCCATCGCCACGGTGATCTCGATGAGCGAAGCGCCGGCCGGCGACCCGCCCCAGGGGCCGCCGACCGGTCGAGAGCCGCCCGGACTGCTCACAGGCTGGTGGCCTTGGGCGGCGTGATCGTGATGAGCGGCTTGAGCTTCAGGAACGTCTTCTCGCCGATGCCGCGGACGTTCATGATGTCCTCGACCTTCTTGAAGCCGCCGTTCTTCTGCCGGTATTCGAGAATGCGCGTTGCGGTTGCGGCGCCGACGCCCGGCAGCGTCTGCAATTCCGCGGATGACGCGGTGTTGATGTTGACCGCGGCGACCGGCGGCTTTTCTTTGGATGGCGGCGCCTGTCCGGCGGGCGCGGCCTTGGCGGACACCGCCACGGCAATCCCGGCGAACACCAACGCGGTTGAAACCAGGCTCGCGAACGCGCGAACCATCTGGACTGAAAGACTCATGTCGTGACCTCCGGGGCCACGAGAGAGCAAGGACCTTGCCTGATTCGCCGGCGCCGCCGGCGCGCGGCTATCCGGCTGACGCCCGGGCGGTTGCGGCGATCGTGCGGCGCAGGCCTTCTTCGAGGAGGACCTTCGGCGTAAACCCGAGGAGCCGCTGCGCTTTCTCGATCGACGCCTGCG
>SCUN01000123.1 GCA_004297655.1 Acidobacteriota bacterium
CTCGCGCGATGAAACGCGCGAGTATATCTAGAGCGCGAGCCGGTGGCGGCCTGAATGCAAGTGGTTCATCGTTTGCACCGTCAAGACGATCATGAAATCCATCTTGGTCCGGTCCTCCGGGAATTTCAGGCGCAGCTTCAGCTCGCGGCACCGCGCGATCATGTCTTCGATCACCTGGTCGATGGTGTATTGATACGAACCGGTCCAGTCCGAGACGAGGCGCCGCGCGTCGCGGCGAATGCGCTGGATGAAGGTCGCCGCCGGCAGGTTGGCCGAAAAGGCGTCGTCGTCCGAGAACAGCCGGCGGAGGTCCTTGTCGGTGAAGTTGGGATAGTCGAGCCCGTAGTGCTCGCGCTTTTTCTTGTAGTGCGAGCGGAGCGTCCGTCGGAGCGTGTTGAGCGGCTCGACGCGCCGGCGCGACCGGTTGACCGGCGGCTGCCCGGCGATCTCGGTCATGATCGTGTCGACGTATTCGAGTTTGCGGAGCGCGGGCCAGTCCTGGTACCGGCTTCGCCAGTCGCTGCCCGGCGTGAGCCACACCGCGAACGACTCGGCGAAGTCTTCGTCGGGGTGGCTTTGCGCGTACCAGGAGTCGAGATGCAGGACGAAGCTCTTCGAGTACGGCTTCGGCAGATAGAACTCCGGGTACTCGACGTTGGGTGACCCGAAGATCCGCCGCCGGATCCGGCGGCGCCGCAGGTCGTAGGCGTTGTCGAACGCGTGTCCGGCTTCGTGCCGGAGGATCTTCATGCACCATTCGGGCTCGCCGCCTTCAACTTCCAGCATCTCGGCCTTTTCCAGACGCATCAGCCGCGGGTGTGCGAGGTAGAAGGGAATGGCGATGCCGGGCACGCCGTCGGGCGTGAACCACTCGGCGGAGAGCCAGAAATGCGGCCGGAAGGACAGGCCGCGGTCGGCGAGCTCGTCGTAGAGCGTCTGGATGCGGCCTTCGAGCCAACTGCCCTCGATGGCGATCGGCAGGTCGGAGAGCCGCAAGTCGAGCAGGTCCTCATCCGGGCGGGAGGCCCAGTCAGCGGGAACCGGTCGGCTGGCCGAAAGCGGACGTGGAGTCATGCGGAGCGCCAAGGTGGTCTAAGTCGTTGATTACGCGATCGAGTCGCCTATGATAGTCGGCACAAAGTCCCGTGAGGAGACGAGACCCTATGAAATCAACCCGAGTGCTGATCATGACCGTAGTGGCGTTCCTTGCGGCCTCGACCGCTTTTGCCGGTCCGGCAGGGCAGCAGACGCCTCCGCCCCCGCCGCCGACCCCGCCGGCGCAGCAGACCCCGCCCCCCGAGAAGCCGAAAGACCCGACGTACCAGGAAACGGTCGTCGTCACGGCGTCGAGGACGGAGCAGAAGATCGTGGACGCCCCGGCGACCATGACCGTGTTCACCCCGAAGTTCCTGACCGACTCGCCGGCCGCCAACTACGGCGACCTGCTCCGCGGCGTCCCGGGCGTGAACGTCACGCAGCTCTCGGCGCGCGACATCAACGTCACGTCCCGCGCGGCGACCAGCTCGCTCAGCACCTCGCAGCTCGCGCTCGTTGACGGCCGCAGCCTGTATCAGGACTTCTTCGGGTTCGTGATGTGGGACTTCATGCCCGCGAACATGAACGAGATCAAGCAGATCGAAGTCATTCGCGGCCCGGCGTCCGCGGTCTGGGGCGCCAACGCGATGAACGGCGTGATCAACGTCATCACGAAGGCGCCGCGCGAGATGCGCGGCGCGTCGGTGAACATGGGCTTCGGCTCGTTCAACCGCACGGTGACGAACAATCAGACGAATGCCGAGGTCAAGCAGGACGCCGGCACCCAGTTCTATCTGAACGGCACGGTTGCCGACGCGATCAACGACAAGTGGGCGTTCAAGATCTCGGCCGGCTACTCGATGAGCGATCCGTTCGCGCGCCCGCTCGGCAACATCCCGGGATCGACCACGGCGTATCCGGCGTTCACCAACGACGGCACGAAGCAGCCGAAGGTCGACGTGCGGCTCGACCGCGACGCGGCCGACGGCAGCCGGCTGTCGTTCACCGGCGGCACCGCCGGCACGACGGGCATCATGGAGAGCGGCATCGGGCCGTTCCAGATCAAGTCCGGCACGATCATGAGTTACGGCAAGCTGGCGTACTCGAAGAACGCGTTCCACATTCACGCGTTCATGAACGCGCTCGACGGCGAAGCGCCGAACCTGTTGTCGGTGGACGCGGCCGGCAAGCCCGTGCAGCTCAACTTCAACACGAAGACGATCGACGTCGAGGCCGGTAACTCGAACGTCGTCGGCAAGAATGTCTTCACCTACGGCGGCAACCTCCGGGTCAATCGGTTCCACCTCACGCTCGCGCCGGGCGAGACGAGCCGCACCGAAGGCGGCGGCTACCTCCAGGACGAGTTCTTCATCAACGACCACGCCCGTCTCGTGGCCGGCGCCCGCCTCGACAAGTTCTCGTCGATCAACAAGGCCGTCTTCTCGCCGCGCGTCGCGCTCGTGCTGAAGCCGGTGCCCGCGCAGACGTTCCGGGTGAGCTACAACCGCGCATTCCGCGCGCCGTCGATGATCAACAACAACCTCGACGTGACGATCTCGACGGCGCTGCCGCTCGCTTCGATCAACCCGGCGCTCGGTTCCGCCGTTTTCCGCGTGCCGACGCGCGCGACGGGCAATCCGGACCTGACCGAGGAGCACACCGATGCGTTCGAGGTCAGCTACACCGGCAAGGTGGGCCAGAAGTCGCTCTTCACCGCCGCGTGGTACTACATGCAGGCCAAGAACCAGATCTTCTTCACGGTGAAGTCGGCCTACGGCCTGACGTCGCCGCCCGCCGGTTGGACGTCGCTGCCGTTCTTCCCGAACCTGCCGACGGCCATCGGCACGTGGTCCGCGGTGCAGTCCAAGGCCAACTTCCCGAGCGAGTACACCTATAAGAACCTCGGCGAAGTGAAGAACCAGGGCCTCGAACTGGGCTTCGAGTCCGAGTACGGACCGGTGAGCTACTACGCGAATTACTCGTACCAGTCCGAGCCCGTGCCGAGCTTCCCGGGCCTGACGGCCGCGCAGGCGCTCGCCGAGATCAACTTGCCGGCGAAACACCGCGCGAACGGCGGAGCCTCGACCAGCATCGGGAAGACGTTCTACACGGTGAGCGCCAGCGTGGTCGACAAGGCCTTCTGGCAGGACGTGCTCGACGCCCGGTACAACGGCTACACCAAACGCTACACCCTCGTGGACGCGGTCGTGGGCGCCAAGTTCAATCACGACAACGCGATCATCCAGCTCCGCGTGAACAACATCGCCAATGAGGCCGTGCAGCAGCACGTCTTCGGCGACGTCATGAAGCGCTCGTTCATGGTGGAACTGAAGATCAACGCGCCAAAGAAATAAGACCGTCCGACGTCCGGCGTCCAACGTCCGGCGTTCAATGTGGGCCCGGTCGCTCCTCGCGGAGCGGCCGGGCCGTTTTCGTTTCTGAGGGAGAGGCTAGTCGCGCTTCACGCGCGTGGCGGCGATCGATCCGTCCGACGCGCGCGTGCCCTTGACCTCGACGCGCGTCGCGGCCGTGATGCTCGCGCAGGCGATCTCGAAGCGGGTCGCCGACGAGGTCGTCACGCGCGTTGACCCCAGCGTGAACTGAATGGCCGGGCACGAGCCGGACAGGCCCGCCACCGCGCCGCTTGCTTCCACCTGCCGGCCGCTCCCGGTTCCGTCGTCGTCGCCGTCGTCATCGCCGGTGTCGTCGTCGCCGGTGTCCGCGTCTTCCACGTGGATGCGTGTCGCGAAGACGGAGCCGTTGCGCATCGAGCCCTTCACTTCCACGCGCGCGCCGTTCTTGAGATCCGAGAACTTGCTGTTGCCCTGGAACACCGTGGTGGCGTCGCCCGTGACGTGCCGGCTGCCGATGTCGAACGCAAAGGCCGCGGCGGTGCCGGTGAAGCCGCTGATCGCGCCGCTCAACTCGACGGGCAGCTGGGTCTGCTGGTTCTGGATGTTGACTTCGGTCGCGGTGATCACCGTGCCCGTCGACGGCGCGGCCTTTACGTGCACGCGCGCGCCGATCAGGATGTCGGCGAACGTGGCGGTGCCGCCGTCGCTCTTCTTGTAGACGGTCGAGGCCGTCGTGGTGACGGTCTTGCCGGCGACGGTGAAGGATCCGGCCGCGGTGGTCGGCGGGATGGCCTCGACCCGGCCTTCGATCTCGCGGCCTTCGCCCGACGACCGATCCTGATCCTGAATCTCCGCGGCGCCGCCGTTGAGCGTGATCGTGATTTCAATTGTGTCGCCGGCGCTCACGGCGCCGACGGTCGCGGTGGATTCGACGCCGGGACCGCTGATCTTGAGCTGCACGTTGCCAGAGGGCGTCACGAGCAGCCGGAACCGTCCCATGGCGTCCGGAGTGGTGCTGGTTGATGTGCCGGCGACCGTGATCGTCAGTCCGGTCGCGCCACCCGTCGTCGTCGAGGCCAGGCCCGAGCCCAGTCCGGTGCCGACGGTGCCTGACAAAATTGCCGATGACACGCTCGAATTGACGGCGTCAGGCGACAAGGGCGATGCGGTCATGGTCTTGCCGCAAGCGGCGAGCGACAGGGAAAGAATGGCGATGCCGATGGTAAGAACTGCTGCTTTTCGCACGGAACCTCCTATCGCTACCTGAGTAACGCAAGGCGCGTTCCACACAGAACTGTGAGCGCTTTGATATTGTGGTTTTTCATGCCTCCTGCCATTCCTCCGAAGAAGAAGGTCCGCTGGTCGGCCGCGTGGGCCGAAGCGCGCCAGCTCATCTGGGCGCGCCGGTGGCGGCTCGCGCTCGGTTTGTTCCTGATGCTCGTCAACACGCTGGCCGGGCTCGTGTTGCCGTGGACGACAAAATCGTTCATCGATGACGTGGTCGGTAAGGGCGACTTCGCGTTGCTGACGCGGCTGGCGCTTGCGGTGGGCATCGCGGCCATCGTGTCCGCGGCGACGTCGTTCGCGCTCTCGCAGGTGCTCGGCATCGAGGCCCAGCGCGCGATTACACAAATGCGGCGGCGCGTCGAAGAGCACATCATGCGCCTGCCGGTTCGCTACTTCGACCAAACCCAGACCGGCG
>SCUN01000014.1 GCA_004297655.1 Acidobacteriota bacterium
ATCAGGTAATACATGATCCCGAGAAACGGCGTGGTCAGGAAGAACGCGACGGCGTTGTGCCCGTACCACCACTGCACGAGCGCGTCCTGCACGCCCGCGTACGCCGAGTAGCTCTTGAGGAACGACACCGGCAACTCCAACGAGTTGACGACGTGCAGCAGAGCGACCGTGAGGAACGTGGCGAGGTAGAACCACACCGCCACATACATGTGGCGCTCGCGGCGCTTCACGATCGTGCCGATCATGTTGATGCCGAACACGACCCACACGAGCGTGATGGCGATGTCGATCGGCCACTCGAGTTCGGCGTATTCCTTGGCGGTCGTGAACCCGAACGGCAGCGTCAGCGCCGCCGACACGATGATCAGCTGCCAGCCCCAGAAGTGGATCTTGCTCAGAGTGTCGCTGAACATGCGCGCCTTCGACAGCCGCTGCAGCGAGTAGTAAACGCCCACGAAGATCGCATTGCCCGCAAACGCGAAGATCGCGGCGTTGGTGTGCAGCGGGCGCAGCCGCCCGTACGACAGCGGCGGCATGTGGCCGAGCAGGTTCGGAAACACCAGCTTCAGCGCGACGATGATGCCGACGAGAAACGCGACGATGCCCCACACGGCGGTGGCGGCGGCAAAATTGCGGACGATGGTGTTGTCGTATTCGAAGCGGTCGAGGCCCGCTCGCGACACGGGGGCGGCACTAGTCATTTACAGCATCCTTTGGGTGAGGGTCTTCGAGGAGGATTCGGATCGGCGGCGTCACCGTGTCGTCGAACTGACCCGTGCGCACCGCCCAGACAAACGCGGCAAGAAAGGCGGCGGCGACGACGCCCCCGGCGACGATGAGCAGCACGATCACGCTCATGCCAGCACCCGTCCAATCCGCGTGCGCATCAAGCCGGCGCTGAGGCCGACGATCGTGAGCGAACTGATCGGCATCAGAATCGCCGTGGCGAGCGGCGTCAGCCGGCCCGCCAGCGCCAGGCCGAGCCCGAGCGCGTTGTAGATCAGCGAGACCGTGAAGCAGAGCACGATCACCCGGCGCCCGCGCACGGCGTAGTCGAGAAACGCCGGCAGGCGCGTCAACCGGTCGCCGCGAATGACGGCGTCGCACGCCGGCACGAGGCACGCCGTGTCATCGGAGACGGCGATGCCGACGTCGGCGGCGGCGAGCGCGGCCGCGTCGTTGAGGCCGTCGCCGATCATCGCGACGCGCCGGCCGGTCTGCTGCGTGGCGCGGATCGTCGCCAGCTTGTCTTCGGGCGCCTGGTTGAACTGCATGCGATCGCCGAAGAGGCGACGCCAACTGGCGGCCGACGCGTCGCGATCGCCCGACAGGAGTTGGACGGCGCGCTCTTTCGCCAGCGAGGCGACGACGTCGCCGATGCCCGGTCGGTCGGCCGGCTCGACGCGGATCAGCCGCGGCTCGCCGCCGTCGATCGTTGCCCACGCCGTCAGCTCCGCTGCGGATGACGCGGGCGTCGCCGGCTTGCCCAGCCGCACGCGATGACCGTCCACCAGGCCTTCGATGCCGATGCCGGGAATCTCGTCAACGTCCGAGACCGTGCCCGCCGGCGTCTCGGCGCCGGCGATGGCCCGGCTGACCGGATGCACGGACTCGGCCGCGAGGCGCCGGACCCAGCGCCATTCCTCATCGGTGAATTCGTCGTGGCGCACGGCCGCCGTCGCTGCGCCCAGCGTCAGCGTGCCGGTCTTGTCGAAGACCAGCTCGTCGACGCGGCTGAGATCGAGGGCCGTCTCGGGGTTCTTCAGAAAGAAGCCCGCGCGGCCGAGCACGCCCATCGCGGTGCCGAGCGTGATCGGCGCGGCCAGCGTGAACGCGCATGGGCAGGCGATGATCAGCACCGCCGTGGCCACTTCCGCGGCCTTTCGGCCGTCCGGCCACCACAGCGCGGCGCCCAGCGCCGCAAGCGCGATGGCCGAGAACGTGAACCACCGGCCGAAGGCCGTGAGCAGCCCGGTCAGCCAATGCGGCTTCGGCGTGCTGAAGACGGGATGGCTCCACAACTCGGCGAGCCGCGACGTGGAAACCGCCCTGGCGACCGTCAGGCGAATCGCCCGTCCGGCGACGCGTCCGCCGGCTTGAATGTAGCTGCCGCGCTCGATATTGACGGGATCCTGCTCGCCGGTCACGAAGGCAAAGTCCACGGCGCCCGATGCGTCGACGAGCACCGCATCGGCGGGCACAACCTCGCCCGGGCGCAGCACCATCTCGTCGCCCGGCCGCAGTTCGTGGATCGGCGTGACGCGGAGGTCGTCGCCGCGGCCGGCCCGCACCGACAGCGGCAGAAACGACTTCATCGTCCGGTCGAACGACAGCGCGTCGAAGGCCTTCTGCTGGAAGAGCTTGCCGATGAGCAGAAAGAAGACGAGCCCCGCGAAGGAATCGAAGAAGCCCTCGCCCGTGCGCGTGACGACTTCGACGAGGCTCCGGCCGAAGAGCACCGCGAGACCGAGCGCAATGGGCACATCGAGCGTGATCGCGCGCGCGCGGAGCGCCGACCAAGCCGAGGTGAAATAGGGCCAGGCGCTGAAGCCGAGCACGGGTAGCGAGAACGCGATGTTGAGCCAGCCGAACAGCGTCTGGAATTCGGGATCGAGCGGCGCGCCGTTCACGTAGCGCGGGATGCTGAAGAGCATCACATTGCCGAAGGCAAACCCGGCGAAGCCGATCCGCAGGTACAGATGCCGGCGCGCCAGCGGCGTGCGCCCCGGCGGTTCCTGATCGACGACCGGCTCGTAGCCGAGCGCGGCGAGCTGTTCCGCGAGCTGGCGGAGCGAGATCGCCTCGGGCCGGAATTCCACCGAGACCGTGCGGCGGAGCAGGCTGGCCTCCGACCGCAGAATGCCCGGATGGAACCGCCACAACTGCTCGAGGAGCCAGAGGCAGCTCGCGCAGTGCATCGCCGGCACAGGGAGCGTGACCTCGGCGCGGTCGCCGCGCGAGACCATGAATCGCGCCGCCACGGCGGGATCGTCGAACGCCGCGAATCGCTGCGGGTCGCGCGTGGACGCGGCGCGCTGGGACACGCCGGGGTTGATGTCGCACGTGTAGAACGCCGACAGGCCGTGCTCCGCAATCAGCCCGAAGACGGACTCGCACCCGGCGCAGCAGAACGTCCCGGCCTCGGTGACGACCGGCCGGTCGAGACACGCGTCGCCGCAGTGTCGGCAGACAGCCGCGGCGATAGCAGGCTCAAACACCGGAGCAGACAACGAGAGCGAGGACACGGGGACTGCCGCGTGCATAGAGCAAGATGCAGGCCACATCCCGGCAGAGCGGTGCCGTGGGGCTTTGCCGGAGACCCGGCGCCGCAGTGCCGAAAATTCAGCAGGCGTTGCGGAATTTCACCGGAAAACCGTCAACGAAGCGCCCCCCGCGTGGGCGGAAACCCGGCACGTTCCGTGCAGAAGAAGGGCCGCGCGCGGCAGTTTCGCCGTCGCTCACAGCGAATTGGAGCAGAGATCATGGTGAACGTTCGGTCAGGAATCAGTGCGGCCCTGGTGGCCGCGGCATTTGTGGCGGCGGCGCCGGTCGCTCAGCTCGAGGCACGACAGGCGCCACGCACCGTGACGCTGACCGTCACCGATCCCGTGGGCGAAAAGATGTCTTACAGCCTGAAGCAGATCGTGGTGAAGCCGGGCGAGAAGATCAAAGTGCGGCTCATCTCGGTGGCGCAGACGCCGAAGATCGTCATGGCGCACAACTTCGTGCTGCTCAAGGCCGGCACCGACATCAAGAAGTTCACTGACGCGGCCGCCAACGCGCGCGCGACCGACTTCATTCCGCCGGCGTTCAAGTCGTCGATCCTCGCGCAGGTCGGCATGGTCGGCCCGGGCGAGTCGATGGAAGTCGTCTTCACCGCGCCGACCGTCGTCGGAAAGTACACGTTCCTGTGCAGCTTCGCAGGCCACTACGCTGCCGGCATGTGGGGCGACCTCATCGTCAAGAAGTGACCGCCGTGATTGACCGGGAAAAAGTCCTTGCCGTGCTGCTCAAACGGTTCCCCGACGCCGCGTCGAACGACGTCGCGGCGGCGGCGAACGCCATCGTCGGGCTCGAGCCGGAGTATTTCCCCTTGATGCCGCCCGAGCTCTCGCGATTCGATTGCGAGGCCGGGCGGTACTTGTACACACTGCGGCACGTCACCAACGGTGACGTGCGCGTGTTTCGGCGGAAGCAGCGGGATTAACTGATCGACTACCGGACGGTCACGTTCTTGATGACGTCGTGGGCTTCAACCTTGTCCGCGATGTTCATGCCCTTCGTGACCTTGCCGATTTGCGTGTACTTGCCGACCATGTTGGGATTCGGCGCCGTGAGAATGAAGATCTGACTGTCGGCGGTTTCCGCTTTTCGGTCGGACCGGTAGGCCAGACCGACGGTGCCGCGGACGAACGGTTTCTTCGAGACTTCCGCGACGCCGAGCGGCTTGTTCGCCATTCTGACGCCGCTGCCGCCGGCGCCCCATTCGTTCTGCTTCGTCAGGTCGCGCGACAGCGGGTCGCCAAACTGGATCACGCCGGGCTTCACCCAATGGAACCGTTGCCCACGATAGAAGCTCTTGTTCGCCAGTTCGATGATGTGGGCCACAGACTTCGGCGCATCGGCGGGCGAGAGCTCGACCTCGATGATGCCTTTGGCCGTGTCGATGACGAGCACGGGCGCGGCCGCTTTGCCGGCCTGTGTGGCGACAGTGGTGGGTGAGACGAGCAGTGTGGACGCGAGACCAGCAGAGAGCAAGAACCGGAACATCGGCACCTCCAGGGCAGAAATGCTTTGAGCAGTCTACGCCTGTTTTGACGACCGGCAACCGATGAAATCAGCTGTCGAGAAGTCGGCGTAGGCGGCGTGAAAGCCTTGCTGGATCCTTCGTCTGGCACTCCCAAATTACGGTCACCCTAAAGCCCGCCTTGCGGATCTCACGTGCTTGGCGGGCATCTCGCCGCGCCGTGGCGGCTCGCTTCGTCTTCCAGAATGTGGCGTTCGTCTTGGCAACCACTCTGCCATATGGGCATCTGTGGAGATGCCAGAAGCAACCGTGCACAAAGATGACGAGCTTGCGGCCTTCGATCAGGAAATCAGGCTTGCCGGAGAGTTTCTTGGAGTTCCGAGAGGCGCGGATGGCTTGGTCCTTGAGTAACCGAGCGACGATTCTCTCCGGCTTCGTATTGCGTCCTTTGATCGCCGCCATATTGCGGCTTCGCTGAGCAGGAGTGTGAACGTCCATTACGCGTCAAGGGCATTCTGCATTTGAGCGAAGAAACGGTCCACGGTGAGGATGCCCTTACGCGCGGAGGGCGGGTAATAACTGTGCAGGCCCTGCGGAACCACAAGAGTCACATTGGATCTGGCCATTTCAGCAAGCTGGGGTTCGGAGATGCCTTGCTGGGTCGTGAGCAGGTACTTCCTCTTGACCAATGGGCCTTCATTGACGATCTGTCGCCACCGGTCCTTGCAGGTAGTCTTTACCCCTATCACGAAAACTCGGCTCCTTGGCCATTTCGGGTCCATGTAGGCAGCGACGTTTGGTACGACAATGTCTGGTGCTCCCTGAATGTCCCGAGCCCGAATGTCGTGGGGAATACCCTCGCGAGTCATCGCCTCATCGACATGATTCTCCAAGGATCGGCCCGCACGTGATTTCCGCCTGTTCATGATCGTGGCTGCGGTCTGAAGAAATGCGTCCACATCGAGGAAGGGACCTGCAATTTCCCCTGAGCAGAGCTTCTGCTCGACTGATTTGAAGAGGCGATACTCGATTTCAAGTCCCTTGAGGAGGCGGTCGTCGGTTGTTCCAGTAAGTAGTTTCTTGTGGCAGGACTCCATGACTCGGATAGCTTCGTCCGAAAATGCATCGCCGGTTGGAAAGGTCCGCAGCGAACGAG
>SCUN01000015.1 GCA_004297655.1 Acidobacteriota bacterium
ATCCGGCCGTCGCGCCGATCTTCCAGGCGTGGATCGCGCCGCTCAAGGATCTCGGCGTGACGATTCTCGGACCGCGCTCCGTCTCGCAGACCGACCACGTGTCGTTCGACAACGCCGGCGTGCCCGCGTTTCAGTTCGTGCAGGAGCGGTACGAGTACAACTCCCGCACGCATCACACGAACATGGACTTTCTCGATCGGGTGCAGCCGGACGACATGAAGCAGATCGCGACCGTTGCCGCCGTGTTTGCGTGGCAGGCCGCCAACCGCGATCAGATGTTGCCGAGGAAGTAACGCATCCACCTTGGAGACCGTGGAGCTCCATGGCCTCCAAGGTGAAGATGTTCCGATTCACCCGGCGTGACGCTGCGCCAGCTCGCGCAGTCCGCGCAGGTCGAGCTTGCCCGATCCGAGCGTTGGCAGGCTTTCGACGGGAAAGAGATTGTCGCGGCGCGGCAGCCAGAGCTTCGGTAGCGACGTCTGGGACAGTTGCTCCCAGACCTGCGCCGGCGGGACGTCCAGCTTGGTGTAGAACGCGATGATCCGCTCGCCGCGCGCCTCGTCGGGCACGGCGGTGACGGCAGCGCAGGCTTCGCCGAGCACGTCGTTGATCGCGTCCTCGATCTTGAGGTGCGGCACCATCTCGCCGCCGATCTTGCTGAATCGCGACACGCGATCCGTGATCGTGATGAACCCGTGCTCGTCGATCGACGCGATGTCGCCTGTCAGATACCAGCCGTCGCGGTGCGCCTCCGCCGTGCGCTCCGGTTCGCCGAGGTAACCCTGCATGAGGCTGTCGCCGCGTACGAGGAGGAGCCCTTCGCGGCCGATGAGCGGGCCGTCGCCGGTGTGTTGGCAGACGACCTTCGCGTGCACGCCCTTCACCGGACGCCCGACCGAGCCGGGTTTGGACGGCAACGGCTCGCCGGCGTGCGCCGTGTTGACGGCGACGACGGGCGACATCTCGGTGCAGCCGTAGCCTTCGGTGAGTTCGATGCCGAATTGCGCCTTGAACGCGTCGGCGAGCGGCCGCCGCAGTTTCTCGGCGCCGACGATGACGTGGTGGAGGTTCGCGAATTGCTCCGGGGTGCAGCGCCGCATGTACGCGTTCACGAACGTCGGCGTCGCGATGAGCATCGTCCCCTTGTACTTGGCGGCCAGTTCGCCCACGACCTTCGCGTCCATGGGATTCGGGTGATAAGCGACGGCGCAGCCGGTGAGCATCGGGAACCACAGCGTACCGGTGAGACCGAATGAGTGGAAGAACGGCAGCACGCCGATGAAGCAGTCGGCGGCGGTCATCGGGAAGATGTCGGCGAAGCCCTCGATGTTGCTGAGGATGTTGCGGTGAGAGAGCATCACGCCTTTCGGCGCGCCGGTGCTGCCGCTGGAGAAGATCACCGTGGCCAGGTTGTCGTCGCTCGCCGTCGGACCGTAGCGGGCGGTGAGCATCGAGAGCGGCAGCAGTCGCGCTTCGAGGGCCGCGGTCAGCTTGGCGGCGGTGCCGATGCCCGCGCGGATGTCTTCGAGAAAGACCAGATCCGGCGCCGGCGATCCGGGTGGCGTGGGCTTGAGGCTGATCCCGATCTTGTCGAGGAACCTCTTCGACGTGATGATCGTGCGGATGCCGCAGCGTTCGACGGCGACCGCCATCGAATCTTCGCCGGCCGTGAAGTTCAGGTTCACCGGCACGCGCCCGGCGGCGAGCGTCGCGATGTTCGCCAGCGCGCCGCCGGCGGAGGCCGGCAGCAGCAGGCCGACCATGCGCTCGTTCGGCGTTCGCCGGCGGATCTCGCGAGCGAACAGCAGCACCGCCGTCAGTGCCCGCCCGTAGGTCAGTTCCTGGCCGGTGCTGTCAGCGATCGCCAGCTGCTTCCAGCACCGGCGCGCGGTCGCGAAGAAGGCGTGATGGAGAGCCAATGGCGACAGATCGTAATTCGAAAACGACATCGGGTGTCGTTTTCTAGAAACGACACCCGATGTCGTTTTTCTGGCAAGGAACTTGTAAGAGGGAGGGTGTGCCGATTAGACGACAAGAGGGAACAGCCGGGTACGTCTTTCACGTGATCAACCGGGGGGTCCGTCGCATGACGCTCTTCAGCGACGCTGGCGACTATCTGGCATGGCTGCGAACGTTCGCGGAAGCCCAGACCCGCGTGCCAATCGACGTGTTCGCCTACTGCCTCATGCCCAACCACTTTCACTTGGTTATTCGTCCGCGGAGGGATGGCGATCTTGCTGAATTCATGAGACTTGGCACGGTCACGCACAGCAAGCGCTGGCATGAGTCCCGCGGGTCCCGGGGGACGGGCGCGGTATATCAAGGGCGATACCGTGCGTTTCCTGTCGCCTCGGAACGCTACTTCTTGAATGTGTGCCGCTACGTCGAGGCCAACGCTCTTCGAGCGGCCCTCGTCGAGCACGCGGAAATCTGGCCGTGGTCGAGCCTGGCGGCGCGTTGCAGTAATTGCCATCTCTTGGGCCTTGCCGAGTGGCCAATTCCGCGACCCTCTGACTGGGGGGATCGGGTCAATCAGGCGCCCCCAGCGACCGAACTTGGCGCCTTGCGACTTTCGGTTCGCCGCAGCAGACCCTTTGGCCCTGAGGTCTGGGCCCGTTCAACGGCGGCCTCACTCGGAATTCCAGTGCTCCGCAGCCCCGGCCGGCCGAGAAAAACGACATCGGGTGTCGTTTTCTAGAAACGACACCCGATGTCGTTTTTCTATCTAGAATCCCGGGATGCGACGAATCCTGCTCATTGTGGCTCTCGCGGCTTCGATTCCCGGTAGCGCCAAACAGAGCCTCCAGGAATGGCCGGTCTACGCCGCGGACGCGGGGGCGACGCATTTCTCGCCCCTCACCGATATCACGCCCGCCAATGTTGCCTCGCTCGACGTCGCGTGGGAGTGGAAGACGGGCGAGGAGAACCTGGCGCAATTCGGGACGCGGCCCGGCAACTTCCAGGCGACGCCGCTCATGATCGACAACGTGCTGTATTTCAGCACGCCCTACAACCGCGTCGTGGCGCTCAACGCCGAGACCGGCGCCGAGATCTGGACGTTCGACCCGAAAGCCTACGAGCTCGGCCAGCCGCCGAACGGCACCGGCCTCGTCCACCGCGGCGTCGCCGCGTGGCGCGACGGCGCGAAGGTGCGCATCTTCATCAACAGCCGCGCCAAGCTGATCGCGCTCGACGCGCTCACGGGCAAGCCCGTCGAGACCTTCGGCGAGCGGGGCACCGTTGACCTGACGCGAGGCCTTCGTTGGAGCGTGGATCCGGCGAGGTACACGAACACCTCGCCGCCGGTCATCTACAAGGATCTCGTCATCCTCGGCAACGGCGTCGGCGACCGCATGGTCTACAAGCAAGATCCGCCCGGCGATGTCCGCGCGTTCGATGCGCGAACCGGCCGGCAGGTCTGGCGGTTCAACACGGTGCCCGACGCGGGCGAGAAAGGCGTCGAGACCTGGGAGAACGACTCGTGGAAGATCACGGGCCACACCAACGTCTGGGCGCCGTTCTCGGTGGACGTCGCGCGCGGTCTCGTGTATCTCCCGGTCACCACGCCCAGCAACGACTTCTTCGGCGGCCGCCGCCCGGGCGCGAATCTCTACGGCGAATCGCTCGTCTGCCTCGACGCCAACACGGGCGCGCGCAAGTGGCACTTCCAGATCGCGCATCACGGCCTGTGGGACTACGATCCGCCGTCCGCGCCGATCCTCGCGACGATCACCGTTGCCGGCCGCCGCATCGACGCCGTCGTTCAGCTCACCAAGCAGGGATTTGTGTTTGTCTTCGATCGTGTCACCGGAAAGCCGGTGTGGCCGATCGAGGAACGCGCTGTGTCTCAAAGCGATGTCGCCGGCGAGAAATCGTGGCCGACCCAGCCGTTCCCATCGAAGCCCGCCGCGATCACGCCGCAAGGCGTGTCGTTGGACGATGCGCTGGATTTCACGCCGGCGTTGAAGGCGGCGGCTCAGGCGGAGATGAAGAAGTACCGGATCGGTCCGCTCTATACGCCACCCTCGGTCGAAGGCACAATCATGCGTCCCGGCATCATCGGCGGCGCCAACTGGGGCGGCGGCGCGTTCGACCCCGCGACCGGCATGCTCTACGTCAAGACGAGCCATCAGGCGGCGGTCGCGAAGATCCGACCCGCGGATCGCTCGCCGAACAACCCGCGCGCGAGCGAGGTGGACGCGGACTTCGTCGGCGACCTTGGCACCGGCGCGGATTTCGCGCCGCCGGCGCCCGTCGGTGCGCCCGCGGGTGGCCGCGGCGGTGGCGGCCGTCTGCCGATGTTCAAGCCGCCGTACGGCGAGCTGGTCGCGATCAACCTGAACACCGGCGCCATCGCGTGGCGCATGCCGCAGGGCGACTCGCCGAACATTCGCAATCACCCGGCACTCGCCGGCGTGACGCTGCCCGAGCGCCTCGGCGTCGCGGGCGCGCCCGGGTCGATCGTAACCAAGAGCGGCCTGGTCTTCGTCGGCGGCGCCGACATGGCGCTCAGCGCGTACGACGCGAAGACCGGGAAGGAGCTTCTCCGGAAGGAACTGGCCCGCCGCGCCAACGGCACGCCGATGACCTACCGCACCTCCGCCGGCCATCAGTTCCTCGTCATCGCCACCGGGGCGGGCGCCAACGCCGCGCTGGTGGCGATGCGAATGCGGTGATGCAGAAGATGTAATATCCCGGGCATGAATCGCCGCCTGTCGATCGTTCTCGCCCTCGTCACCTTCAGCGCGTTCACCGCCGCCGACCTGCGTTCCGCGCAGTCGACGTCACCGGTCGACATTTCATCCGCCATGCACTGGCGCCAGATCGGGCCGACACGCGCGGGCCGCGCGCGCGCCGTGGCCGGTGTGCCGTCGCAGCCGAACGTGTCCTACATCGGCTTCGACAACGGCGGCGTGTGGCGGTCGACCGACTACGGCTCGACGTGGACGCCGATCTTCGACAAGGAATCCACCGGATCGATCGGCGCCATCGCCGTCGCGCCGTCGAACCCGAACATCATCTATGTCGGATCGGGCGCCGGCATCATCCGGCCCGACCTCGCCACCGGCGACGGCCTCTACAAATCCACGAACGCCGGCCAGACCTGGACGCGCATCGGTCTTCGCGACAGCCAGATGATCGCGGCGATCGACATCGATCCGAAGGACCCGAACCGCTTCTTCGTCGCGGTGCTCGGCCACCCGTACGGACCGAACGCGGAGCGCGGCATCTTCCGCTCCACCGACGGTGGCGCGACGCTGCAGAAGGTCCTCTACAAGGACGAATACACGAGCGGCAACGAAGTCCACATCGATCCGTCGGATCCCAACACGGTCTACGCCGCGCTCTGGGTGCAGCAGCAGAGCTACATCGAGGGCGGCGCGTTCGGCGGCACGGGCGGCGGCATGTTCAAGTCGACCGACGGCGGCACGACGTGGCGGCAACTCACCAACGGCCTGCCGGACATCATTCAGTCGAACTTCGCGATCTCGCCCAGCAACCCGAAGGTCCTTTTCGCCGCAGTGGCCGGCCAGACGCAGGGCGCCGCGGGCGCCGCGGGCGGCGGCCGGGGCGGCGGCGGTGGCGGCGGCGCGATCGGTCTCTACAAATCGATCGACGCGGGCGAGCACTGGTTCCTGGCCGTGCGCGGCGCGGACGGCCGCGGCACCCGCAACGCCGACGCGCGCCCGCTCGGACGCATCGGCGGCGGCGACCTGCCGACGATCCACATCGATCCGAAGAACGAGAACGTGGTCTACAGCTGCTCGACGGTGTTCTGGCGCTCGGAAGACGCCGGTCTGACATGGACCGCCGTCCGCGGCGCGCCGGGCGGGGATGACTATCAGAAGATGTGGATCAACCCCAACAACCCCGACATCCTCATCGTCGTCGCCGACCAGGGCGGCGTGGTGTCGGCCAATCGCGGCGCGAGCTGGAGCAACTGGTACACGCAGCCGACGGCGGCGATGTATCACGCGTCCACCGACAACGCGTTCCCGTATCGCGTGTGCAGCGGCCAGCAGGATTCGGGCTCCGCGTGCGTGGACAGCCGCGGCAATGACGGCGAGATCACGTTCCGCAACTGGAGCCCCGTCGGCATCCAGGAATACGGCGAGGCCGCGCCCGATCCGAAGAACCCGGACCTGGTCTACGGCAGCTCGCGCAACAACGTCACGCTCTACGACCGCCGCACCGGCCAGATCAAGAACGTCGGGCCGAACATCGCGGGCGATACCGACGCGACGGGACGCGCCTTCAGCCGCAACGTCCGCACGCAGCCGCTCGAGTGGTCGCCGGTCGACAACCTGTCGCTCTTCTACGCCCAGAACGCGGTGTGGCGCACGCGCGACGGCGGCAAGAGCTGGACGCGCATCAGCGGCGACCTGACCCGCCAGACCTGGGACGTGCCCACCAACACCGGCAAGTACGGCGCGAGCGTGACGCCGTCGCCGGCCGGCAGCATCACGGCGCTCTCGCCGTCGCCGCTCGATGTGAATCTCCTCTGGGCCGGCACCGACGACGGCCACATCCAGGTCATGCGCGGTCCGACGAACACCTGGACCAACGTCACGCCGCCGACGATCAAACCCTGGACGCGCATCTTCAACATCGAGGCCGGACACTTCAGCCCGCTCACGGCGTACGCGGCCGCGAACACGCTACGGCTCGACGACCTGAATCCCCATTTCTACCGCACGCACGACGGCGGCAAGACCTGGACCGAGATCAACAACGGCCTGCCGGCCGGGGCGCCCGTGAATTCGATCCGCGAAGATCCGCGCCAGAAGGGCCTGCTTTACGGCGCGACCGACACCCAGGTCTGGGTGTCGTACGACGATGGCGATCACTGGGAATCGCTGCGCATCGACATGCCCGCGATCTCCGTGCGCGACATCACGGTCAAAGACGACGCGAGCTGCATGTGCTCGGATCTCGTGGCGAGCACGCACGGCCGCGGCTTCTGGATTCTCGACGACGTCACGCCGCTGCGCGCGGCCGCGGCGATTCGGGCGGCGGAGAAGGCGCGGACGGCCTATCTCGTGAAACCGGTCACGGCGGTGCGCGTGCGCTTCGGCATGAACCCGCCGACGCCGTGGCCGATCGAAGTGCCGGCCGGCGAGAATCCGCCCCCGGGCGCGATCCTCAACTACTACCTGGCGACGGACGCGAGCGGCCCGGTGAAGATCGAGATCCTCAACGCCGCCGGCCGCGTGATCCGGACGCTGTCGAGCACCGATCCGGTGCAGACGCCGAACGCCGCGAACGATCCAGTGGCCTACAACAAGATTTGCCAGGACACGCCGAACGCGCCGGATTGCTCGGTGCCGCTCTACTGGGCGGCGCCGCCGATGGTGGTGTCGGCGAAGGCCGGCATGCACCGCATCTGGTGGGACATGCGCTACGACCCGCTTGACGGCGATGGCGGCGGGCGCGGCGGCGGTGGCGGCGCGGCCGTGCCGCATCGGACCTATCCGACGGTGAACGCGCCGTGGGCGACGCCGGGCTCGTACACCGTTCGGCTCTCGGTCAACGGCGCGAGTTACTCGCAGCCGCTCACACTGAAGATGGACCCGCGCGTGAAGACGCCGGCCCTCGAACTGGGCCTGCTCGCGCGGTTGACCGACGAGATGTACAACGGCGCCGTGGCCGCCCGCGCGGCGGCGGAGAAGGCGCGCGCGCTCTCCACTCAGCTCGGTTCGCTGAGCGGCGAGGGCATCGCGGAATTCAAGACCCAGGTGGACGCGCTCCTCGCCGCTGGCGGCGGGCCTGCGGGCGGACGCGCGGGCGGCGGGGGCCGCGCGGGCGGTCCGCCGGCCGGTGGACGGGCGGGCGGTGCGCCTGCCGCGCCCACGACACCGTCGTTTCAGGGCGCCAGCGCCGCGATGATGGCGGCGGCCATGGCGATGCAGGGCTCTGAAGCAGCGCCGACCGCACGCGAAATCGCGGCCTGCGCCGCGGCCCGCGCCCAGTCGGTCGCCGTCATGCAGAAATGGAACACGCTCACCGGCCCGACGCTCGCGGCGCTCAATGCGAAGCGCAAGGCCGCGGGGCTGCCGACGATCAAGTAATCGAGATCGGGACTCGTTTCTGCGAAACGAGTCCCGATCTCATTTGCCCATTGACGCCAGGAACTCGGCGTTGTCCTTGGTCTTGCCGAGGCGGCCGAGCATGAGTTCCATCGATTCGACCGGCGAGAGCGACGACAGGACTTTGCGCAGCACGTAGACGCGGTTGAGGTCGTCCTTCGGGATCAGCAGCTCTTCTTTGCGCGTGCCGCTCTTCACCAGGTCGATGGCGGGGAAGACGCGGCGGTCGGCGAGCTTGCGGTCGAGATGGATCTCGGAATTGCCCGTGCCCTTGAACTCTTCGAAGATCACGTCGTCCATGCGCGAGCCGGTGTCGACGAGCGCCGTGGCGACGATCGTGAGCGAACCGCCGCCCTCGATGTTCCGCGCCGCGCCGAAGAAGCGCTTCGGCCGCTGCAGCGCGTTCGAATCCACGCCACCCGACAGCACGCGGCCCGACGTCGGCACGATCGTGTTGTAGGCGCGGGCGAGGCGCGTGATCGAGTCGAGCAGGATCACGACGTCCTTCTTGTACTCCACGAGCCGCTTCGCCTTTTCGATCACCATCTCGGCCACCTGCACGTGGCGCTGCGCCGGCTCGTCGAACGTGGAGGAAATCACCTCGCCTTTGACCGATCGCTGCATGTCGGTCACTTCCTCGGGCCGCTCGTCAATCAGCAGCACGATCAGGAAGATCTCGGGATGGTTCTTCGCGATGCTGTGCGCCAGGCTGTGCAGCAGCATCGTCTTGCCGGTCCGCGGCGCGGCGACGATGAGGCCGCGCTGGCCCATGCCGAGCGGCGTCATCAGGTCCATCACGCGGCCCGACACGTTCTCGCCGTCGGTCTCGAGCGTGATGCGCCGGTCGGGGTAGAGCGGCGTGAGGTTCTCGTAGAACACGCGTTTGCGCGTGTGGTCCGGCGGCTCGAAGTTGACCGAGTCGACTTTCGTCAGCGCGAAGTACTTCTCGCCCTCTTTCGGCGCGCGCGTCTGGCCGGAGATCGTGTCGCCGGTGTGCAGGTCGAACCGGCGGATCTGCGACGGCGACACGTAGACGTCGTCTTTGCCGGAGAGGTAATTGAAATCGGGCGAGCGCAGGAAGCCGTAGCCGTCGGGCAGCACTTCGAGCACGCCTTCGGAGAAGAGCAGGCCGCTCTTCTCGGCGCGGGCGCGGAGGATCTGGACGATGAGGTCCTGTTTGCGCAACCCGGTCGCGCCGGGCAGATCCAGGCTCTGGGCGATCTTGGTGAGCTCGGCGACGCCGAGGTCTTTGAGATTCGAGAGTTCTAGGACGGCGGATTC
>SCUN01000124.1 GCA_004297655.1 Acidobacteriota bacterium
GCCGCCGGAGATGGTCGTGACTGCCGGGTGTCCCTTCGAAGGCTGCCAATACGGCAAGTGGACCGCGACCAGAGTCACCGATCTCTACGCTGAACCCGACGGGTTTCTGATCGACCTGGATCTCCTGCCGGGCGATGTCGTCGACGCGACGTCCGGCGAGATCCACTCCGTGCCGCGTCGCGCGCGCGTGGTAAGAGCGGGCGACGCGGACACGAAACAGGGCATTCGCGCCGGCAACGCGATCTACTCGCTCTATCCGATGGGCGATGGCGCGATGGCGCTGTGGCAGGACGGCGTCGTGAAAGCCGGGTCCGTCGATCTTGTCGTCGAATACGATCCGCCGCTCGCGAAAGACCAGTCGCCACTCCAGTGGACGTGGTGGGTGAAGGCGCGAATGGTGGACGGCACCATCGCGTGGTTGAAGAATCCGAGAAACTTCCGCGGGATGGATAAACTGGGCCGGCAATGACGCCCGAGGAATTCCGACGCTACGGTCATGAGCTGATCGACTGGATCGCCGACTACCGCACGAACGTCGCCACGCACCCGGTCATGTCCCGCGTCCAGCCGGGCGACATCAAGAAGCAGTTGCCCGCCGAGCCGCCGCGTCAAGGGGAGCACTTCGCCGACGTCCTCGCCGACCTCGACCGGATCGTGATGCCCGGCCTGTCGCACTGGCAACATCCCTCGTTCTTCGGCTACTTCCCGTCGAACGGCGAGCTCGCGAGCGTTCTCGGCGACCTCGCCAGCACCGGCCTCGGCGTGCTCGGTCTTGCGTGGCAATCGAGCCCGGCGCTCACCGAAGTTGAAGAGGTCGTCACCGACTGGATGCGGCAGATGCTCGGGCTCTCGCCCGCGTGGAGCGGCGTCATCCAGGACACCGCGTCGACCTCCACGCTCGTCGCGCTCCTCTCGGCCCGCGAACGAACGACCAACTACAGCCTCGGTCGCGGCGGCCTGCAATCCGAGCCGAAGCCGCTCGTCGTCTACGCGACGGCGCACGCGCACAGCTCGGTGGAGAAGGCCGCGTTACTCGCCGGCTTCGGCCGCGACAACATCCGTGTCATCCCGCACGATCGCAACTTCGCGATGGATGCCATGGCGCTCTGGCGCGCGATCGACAGCGACATCGAGCTGGGACGGACGCCGTGCGCCGTCGTGTGCACGACCGGGACGACGACCACGACCGCGTACGATCCGCTGTGGGAGATCGCGCGTGTCGTGGAGCGCTACGGTCTCTGGATGCACGTGGACGCCGCGATGGCGGGGTCCGCGATGATCCTGCCGGAACGCCGCAGCCTGTGGAACGGCATCGAATCCGCCGACTCGCTCGTCGTCAATCCGCACAAGTGGCTGGGCGTGGCGTTTGATGCGTCGCTGTACTACGTGCGCGATCCGCAGCATCTGATTCGCGTGATGTCGACCAATCCGAGTTACCTCAGATCGGCGGTTGACGAGCAAGTGAAGAACTTCCGGGATTGGGGCTTGCCGCTCGGCCGGCGATTCCGCGCGCTGAAGCTGTGGTTCGTGATTCGCGAGCAGGGCGTCGAAGGACTTCAGGCCCGCCTCCGGCGCGATATCGACAACGCCGAATGGCTGGCTGACGAGATCTGCAACACGCCGGGCTGGACGGTGCTGGCGCACGTGACGCTGCAGACCCTGTGCGTGCGGCACGAGCCCGCCGGACTGACGGGCGATGCGCTCGACGCGCACACCCTGGCGTGGTGCGATCGCGTCAATCGATCCGGCGCGGCCTATCTCACGCCCGCGATTCTCGATGGCCGGTGGATGGTCCGCATCTCCATCGGCGCGCTCACGACCGAGCGCGAACACGTCGAGAACCTGTGGGCCACGCTCCAGGCCGCTGTCTCAAAGTGAGCATCGCCGATCCGTGATCACGCCCTAGCATCAAGGGGTGACCGCACTCCTGCGCGTCGCGCTGTTTCTCTGGGCGGCGCAGTCGCCGGCGCACGCTCTGCTCGACGTCCCGTTCATGCCGCAACCGCCCGCGCTCTGCGGCGGCGCCGCGGTGTCGATGGTCCTTCGTTACTGGGGACACCAGGATGTCTTTCCGCAGGATTTCGCGCCGCTCGTGAGCCAGAGTGACGGCGGGATCTTCACCGGCGCGCTCGTCTCCGCGGTGCGCGAGCGCGGCTGGACCGCGGTGGTTTTGCCCGGTGACAACGGCCGCGCCCGGCTGCGCGCCGAGATCGATCAGGGCCGGCCCGTCATCGCGCTCATCCAGGTCGCGCCCGGCGTCTTCCACTACGTCGTCATCGCGGGCAGCACCGACGCCGACGTCGTGTTTCACGATCCGGCGCGCGCGCCGTTTCGTGTGCTCGACTGGGCGGCATTCGATCGCGCATGGGCCGCATCGGGCCGCTGGATGATGCTGGTGCTGCCGCCGGCGAACGCGACGGCGCGCGCTGTTCCCGCGCCGGAAGCCGGCCGCGACCGCACGCCGTGCTCCGCGCTGGTGGATCACGCCGTCGACACGGCGCTGGCCGGGCAGATGGAGGAAGCGGAAGCGGAACTTGTCGCGGCGACGCGCCTGTGCCCGAGCGATCCGGCCGCGTGGCGCGAACTGGCGGGCCTGCGGTTTTCACAGCGGCGATGGCCCGACGCGAATCGATGGGCGACGGTCGCCGCGCGCCTGGCGCCCGCGGACGCCTATGCGTGGCAGTTGGCGGCCAGCAGCCGGTATTTGCTGGGCGACACGGCCGGCGCGCTCGATGCCTGGAATCACATTGGCGAGCCGCGCGTCGACGCGATCGCCATCCTCGGCGCCGCGCGCACGCCCCAGCCGGTGATCAGCCGAATCGTCGGTCTCGAGCCGCGCGCGGTGTTGACGTCGAGCGATTTCACGCGCGCGTCCCGCCGGCTCCAGGATCTTCCGGCCGCCGCCGATGGGCGCCTGAAGTACGAGCCGCTCGGCGACGGTCGCGCGCGCATTGACGTGATGGTGGACGAACGCCCGCTGGTGCCGAGCGGATGGCCGGCGCTCGTTCGCCTCGGCGTGCAGACGGCCGTACGGAACGAACTGCGTCTGGAACTGAGCGGCGCGCTCGGCGCCGGCGAACTCGTGGCGGCCTCGTGGCGGTGGTCGGCAAACCGTCCGCGCGTCGCGGTGGCTCTCGCCATTCCGTCGCCCTGGTTCAGCGGCGTCGCGACCGTCGAGACCGCGTGGGAGCGTCAGTCGTACGGTTCGATCGTTCGGGAGCGGCGGCGGCGATCCGGAGTGCAGTTCGCCGACTGGTCCACCAGCTGGCTCAAGTGGACCGGCGGCGCGGCCATCGATCATTTCGATGACCACGGGTTCGCCGCGATTGACGCCGCGCTTCACGCACGCCTGGCGCGGGATCGCGTGGCGGTGACGGTCTCGTCGTCGGGCTGGATCCCGCTTTCGTCGGGGCGGCGACTCTCGACCGTCGCGGTGGCAGCGGCGTGGCGGTCCACTCCTGAGACCGACCGTCGCGGCTGGTCCTCGTCGATGGAGTTTCGTCGCGCCAGTGCGGCCGCGCCGCTCGCGTTGTGGTCCGGCGCCGGAACGGGGCAGGGGCGTCCGGCCCTGCTGCGCGCGCACCCGTTGCTTGACGATGGCGTCGTGACCGGCGCGGCATTCGGGCGGGAACTCGTCAACGGCACGCTCGAGTACTCGCAGCCGGTCGGCCGCGCGTTCGGCGCCGTGCTCGCGGTCGCTGGATTCGTCGATGCCGCGCGCGCGTCTCACCGGTCGACGGGCCTCGGCCGTTCGCCGCTCTTCGCGGACGCGGGCATCGGGCTTCGCGTGCGCCTTCCCGGCGGCGCCGGCGTCCTTCGAGCCGATCTGGCGCACGGTCTTCACGGCGGGGCGACGACGTTGTCAGCTGGTTGGGTGGCCCGCTGGCCGAAATAGCGGACAGAAAGCGTATGTGCCATTAGGTACAGCCGCATTTCGGCAGAGCCGCTAGTCTCCAGCTATGAGTATCCGAACCATCGTCGTCGCTTCAACGCTTTCCACGCTCCTGTTTGCCGGCTCCGCCGCGGCCCAACAGCGTCACATTACCGAGCCCTCAACCATTCGTCAGGCCGTTGCCGGCCAGGCGTTCACCGATCAGCAGAACCGCGACGTTGTCGTCAACGTGCTGCACCAGACCCAGGTCCGCGATCTCGCGACGCGCCTTGGGCTGAATCTCACGACCGCGGAAAACGCCGTGTCGACGCTGTCGAGCGTCGAGCTGGCGAAGATCGCCACGCAGGCGCGCACGGCCGACGCGCAGCTGGCCGGCGGCAGCAACACGGTGATCATCTCGACCACCACGCTCCTGCTGATCCTCATCATCGTCATTCTGGTCGTCCGGTAAGTGTCGATGTCGAATCGTCGCTTTCACGCGGTTGCGTTGACCGCCGTTCTGGGGATGGCCCTCGGCGCGGCGGACTGCGCCCGCAAGGCTGACATCGAGGCCGTGCCGATTGGCGCGGCGGTGGAAGTGACGCGGGAAGATGGCGGCGTCGTGCGCGGCACGCTGAAGGCGCGCGATGCGGAGACGGTGAAGATGGCCGTCGGGCCGGTCACGCGTTCGATCGCCCGCAAGGAGATTGCCAACGTCGCTGTTGTCGACGCGGCCGCCGCGGTCGCGCCGGCGCTCCCCCCGGTCGCGAAGTTCCGTGAGTACACGGTGCCGGAGGGCACGGTGCTTGCGGTTCGGATGGACACCGCGCTTGGCTCCAACACGAGCCATGTGGGCGATCCGGTCGAAGCGATGCTGGTGACGGCGGAGTCGATCGACGGCGTGATCGTGTTGCCGGCCGGCAGCATCCTCAAAGGCGTCGTCGAAACCGCCGATGCGTCCGACAAGGTGCGCGGCCGCGCGACGCTTTCGGTGCGATTCCAGTCGATCGTGCTTGCGGGCACCAACGACTCGTATGCGCTATCGGCCGGCATGCGGCACACCTCCGACGCGACCAAAGGGCAGGACGCGGCCAAGATCGGCATTCCCGCCGCGGGCGGCGCCATCATCGGCGCGATCCTCGGCGGCAAGAAGGGCGCCGTGATCGGGACGGTGATCGGCGGCGGCGCGGGCGCG
>SCUN01000125.1 GCA_004297655.1 Acidobacteriota bacterium
CGGCGACTCGATCAGCAGCACGCCGACCGCGCCGACTTCCGCGCCATCGGCCGGATTATCGCCCCGTGGGGCCGCCGCATCGGCGACCTCCGGTTCGAGACCGACGGCGCCTGGAAGCGCACCGGCAGTGGCGTTGATCAGCTGACCAAGGAACTCCGTCTGGCCCTGCAGTACCCGGAAGGCGCCATGGTGTAGTTGTCGCACGGTTCACGAAAACTGTAATTTCGGAAACAAAACACGAATCAAAACCCGTCCCTCCGGCCTCGGAGGGGCGGGTTTTCCCTGTACGGCCCCTGGGCATGGCATTTGCGTTTGGCTCTGTCGGGTAACTTGATGCCCGGGGCGAACGTCCTGGGCTTGCTGGGGAGCCTGGTTGCCTACTAGGGCCCGCTTTTGCGGGCCTTTTTTATTGCCGCCCGATAGAATCCCCGCACCATGCGGCGGTTCGGCGCGCTCTCCCTGCTCCTCCTCATCAGTGCTTCCGGTTCCTGGCAATCACCAGCCACGGCTGAGGTCGCGAGCCCCACGGGTTTCGACACCCTGTTCGATCTCAAGACGGGCTTTGTGAGAGATACCAACGGCGACGGTCTGGCCGACTCGATCGCCGCGCGCGTCATCGTCGCCGACACGCCATCGGTGGAAGATATCCAGGTCGCCGCCAATCTCGCCGGTCGCCTCGGCTTCGAGACGGTCGCGATGTCGCTGCCCGTGGTGCTGCGCGCCAGCGAAGCCGCCGGAAGGAAAGTCGATCTCCCGATCTTCGTTGGCCGCACGAATCCTGACGCGGCAAGGCTGACGAGGGCGGTCGTCGATCCGGCCGCGCTGGAGAAGGGACAGGGCATCCTCGCGATCGTGTCCTCGTCATCCGGTCCGCAGGTGCTCGTCAGCGGCGCCGATGACGCCGGCACGCTGGCCGCGGGCAACGTGCTCGCCGCGTATTTGCCGAGAGTGTGGGGTGCGTCGGGGGCTCGCCTCGACACGGTGACCGCCGACGTCACGAAGTTTCTGCGGTCGCGCGGCGCCCGCTCGTCCATGGCCTCGATCACGACTCTGGTCATCGACAGCGATCGCCGCGGTTTGAAGTCCCTGCGCGTCGTCGTGCCGACGACGGCGGTGGATTTCGCGCGGGTGAAGGCCGCGCTCGAATCGCTTGCGGCAGATCACCGCGCCGGCAAATCCGCTGCGACGCTGAACTACGCCAACGTGGCCGAGACCATCGTCGACCTGCGACCGGTCGGCGGGGAGCCGGTTGCCGTGTCGGTCAAGCGCTCCGGCCTCAATACCCGCGCGTTGACGCCGCCCGACGACCCGGCGCCGCCGGCCGCCGCTCCGGCCGGTCCTGGCGGGAGCGGAGCCGCGGCGTCGACCGACGCGCCGTCGTTCGATCTCGCCAACTTCTTCTCGATCGACGGAGTGCTCTCCGATTCGTATCCGGATCTGATTGCTGATCGCGTGGACTCGACGATCTTTCTCGGCCCGTCGCCCGACAACCTGGGCGCCGCGAGCATCGCCGCGCGGCTGGGCCTCGAGTCGACCGGCATCTCGCTGCCGATCGCGCGCAAGGCCGACGACGTGCCGGACCTTTCGCGCGAGACGAATCCGATCCTCGTCGGCCGCGACAACTTACATGTCGAGACGCTCGTGAAGATCGGGAAAGCCAGGCTCGACGACCTCGGTCCGGGCGACGGCGTTGTGCAGGTCGTGCCGCGCGCGTTCGGCACTGCGACCGCGACGGTCGTCGCCGGCGCGGATACGGCCGGTGCGGACGCCGCTGCCTCGTACCTCGCCCGCCGGGTGCCGTATCTGTGGGCGAACAACCGTGGCGCCTTCACGCTCGAACATCTCGTCACGCAGGCGGCGAATGTTTTTGGCGCGAAGACGCCGGGCGGCCAGGCCGCGATGGCGGTGTCCGCCGCTGACGAAGTCGTCAAGACGCTGACGGAGAAGACGATTGAGCGCGTCGACGCGCGAGTGTTTCTCGAAGAGAAGACACCCGCGTTCGACCAACTGCTGGCGGCTCGGCTGAAGGCCAGGCTGGCATCGACGACCGCCGTGACGGCATCGAGCGAGGCCATCACGGCGCCGTCGACGGTCTTCGAGGAAAAGCAGGCATTCCCCTGGGAAGTGCAGGAATTCCGCGACAAATTCAAGGCGGACGTGCTGCCGAAGGTCGTGGCCGGCTCCGTCGTGACGCTGGAGGCGAGGCTCAGCGAGTCGCCCGAGGTGCGGGCGGACCTCGCCAAGGAAGTGCGGCAGGCCCTGATCGCGGCCGGCGCGGCGAGGACCGACGTTCATATCCGCTCCGCCTACAAGCAGGGCTTCCTCTGGATGAGCGAGGAGGTCCTGCCGTCGCTGAAGGGGAAGAACGTGGCTTCGATCGCGGTGAAGGTCGCGGAATACGCGCCGGATTTCTCGAAGAAGTTCCGCTTCTATCAGGTGCCGACGCGTTGGCTGCACGAGCTGTATCCGATCGACGAGTTGATGGCGCGCGAGCTGTCGCTGCCGCTCTCGGCCTATTCGATGGAACTGGTGACGGTGCCGGCCTCCGGCCCGATCTACGAAGTCGACGCGAAGGACCGCGCCGGCAAGTCCGTGTTTCACGCGACCTTCTCGCCAAAGCACGTCGAGCGCGAGTACCTGGAGAAATTCCCCGGCTGGTCTCGCGTGGATTTCACGACCGGATGGCTCACGGTGGC
>SCUN01000126.1 GCA_004297655.1 Acidobacteriota bacterium
ATCACCGTGACGTACAGATAGTGCTGCCCATCCGGCAGGAATCGCGGCCAGAAGTGGCCGGTCTCGTCGGCCTCGACCTTGGTCACGTTCTCTGGCGTTCCGCCCTCCGCCGACACGCGGAGAATCCCCGTCGGCGTGCCAAAGAGCACCACACCCTGGGCGTTCCATGTGCCGCCGGTAAAGCCCGGCGCATCGCAGATGTCCGCCGGCGGTCCCCCGCTAGCGGCGATCCTGCGCAAGCGACTGCCCTTTCCCAGGTACCCAATGAACTTGTTGTCGGGCGACCAGAACGTGAGCTGCGCGTCGTCCGTGCCGGCGAGCTTTTGCGGCGTCACGGAATCCACCGGCCTGACGTAGATCAGCAACGTGCCGTCATTGGTCGGCCGGGCGACGAACGCGATGGACTTGCCGTCGGGCGAAATCGACGTGTCTGGCCGGTTGAACGTCGGCGCGCCGCCGCTGGCGCTGTTGCCGCCGTTGGTCTCACCCGGATCCGACGTCAGATTGCGTGGAATCCGGAAGCGAAGTTCTTCCGGCTCGGACTGCCCCTGAAAGTACGAGTACGCGGGCCAGCCGAGAAGGACGATCGCCGCCACTGCGGCACCGATCACGCCGCGACGGATCCAGGCGCGCATCCGCCGCCCGCCAGCGGCGCCGGCCATGGCAAAGCCGACGTCGCCGCCGCCCTCGGCGATCCACCGCAATTCAGCAACAAGATCGCGGGCATCCTGCCAGCGGTCCGCCGGATCCTTCTCGAGGCAGGTCTTGACGACGTGGTCGAGCGCCGGCGGTGATTCCGGCTGCACGCGAGACAGCGGCGGAGGCTCGGCGGTCGCGATCGCGGAAATCAGGAGCACCTGACTCTTGCCCTCGAACGCCTTCTTGCCCGTGACCATCTCGTGCACGACGACGCCGAACGCGAAGATGTCGGTGCGGCGATCCGCTTCGGCGCCGTCCAGTTGTTCGGGCGCCATGTACTGCATCGTTCCCAGAATCGTCCCCGGGACCGTCATCGTGACGGAGGTGCCGGCCGGCAGCGCGGCCTGCGATTTCGCGAGACCGAAGTCCAGCAGCTTCGGACCGCTGCCGGTGAGCATGACGTTGCCGGGTTTCAGGTCGCGGTGCACGACGCCCTGGCGGTGGGCCTTGTCGAGCGCGTCGGCGATCGCGATGGCGACGCCGAGCGCTTCGTCGAGCGGCAGCGGCCCCTTTGTCAGCCGATCGGTCAGCGTCTCGCCGTCGAGGTATTCCATGACGAGAAAGTCGATTTCGTCGCCCTGGCTCGCCGAAGCCCCCTCGGGGCGAAGGCGGCCGATGTCGTGCAGCACGCAGATGTGCGGGTGCTTCAGCGACGCGATCGTCTGCGCTTCGCGGTCGAAGCGCTGTTTGGCGACCGGGTCGTTGACAAACTCCGGCGGCAGCACCTTGATCGCGACGATCCGCTCGAGGCGCGTGTCGCGGGCTTTGTAGACCTCGCCCATGCCGCCGGCGCCGATGGCGTTGAGGATCTCGTACGGGCCGAGGCGGACGCCCGGTGTGAGGGCCATGCTCACTTCCCGCCCTTCTGAAGAAGCGATGCCCAATGGAGAATGGCCGTAAGACCGCTCGACACGGGACCGCGAGCGGCGGCAGTCGCTCCGCCCCCGCCGGCCGGCGTGATGGTGATCGGCAGGAGCGGGCCCGCGCCGCCCGTCGCGCCAACCGTGGCGGCGCCAGCGGGAATTCGCATCAGGAAACTCCCTTCGACGGAGATCGAGAACATGTGACGCGTCAGATCTGCGGCGGTGGGATTGTTTGTCGGGGCGGCACCGAGGATGGTCGGCGGACTCGCCTGGAGCTTGTCCCCGAGCGTCATGTCGACGGAGGCGAAGCGATTGTCGCCCGTGCGGTAGTACACGCGCTTGTTGTCCCAGCTCCAGCGAGGCTGGCCGCCGCCATCGGTCGACACCTGCAGTTTGCGATCGGGCACCGGAAACGACACGACGTACACCTGGAACTTGCCGGCCTCGTTCTGATCGGCCGTGTACGCGAGCCACTTTCCGTCCTTCGAGAACTGCGGCTCATTCTTCTGGAACTTCCCTTCGATCACGGGAAACGGCTTGCCGGGCTTGTCGTTCTCGATCGGCAGGGCCCAGATGTCCTGGAACGCGTCCTTGCCGTATTCGAAGGCGATGTACTTGCCATCGCGCGACCAGTCTTCGACCGATTCGTTGGCGGACGACTCGAGCAGCGGCCGTTCCGCGCCCACACCGTTGGCGTTGGTCACGTAGATGTCGGCATTGCCTTTGCGGTACGACGTGAACGCCACCTGCAGCCCGTTGGGTGACCACACGGGATCAATCGCGTCGACCGGGTCATTTGTGATCTTCTGCGGCACCTGCTTGGCCCAGTCGATCACCCAGATGTCAGCGGCTGGTGTACCCGACTCCTGACGAGTGACGGCGATGAGCTTCCCATCCGGCGAGAGATCCATGTCGCCGTACTGGCCCGGGTCGAGCGCCGCGCCGGACCGCCCGCCTCCGCGGTCGATCCACCCGAACTGAGAGGTTGTGACGCGCGCGCGCCCGGTCGTGGAAGCGCCCGGCAGGCCCTGGTAGTACACAAGCGCGCCGGTCATCGACGCCGAGAATTTGCCGAAACCGTTGGCGGCCGTCGAGACTTCGCCGACGATCTGCGCAGGATCTCCAGTGAATCGCAGCGCTTTCGGGTCGAATGGCTGCGCGAACAGCGTGGCCTGGCGGTGGAAGAGCAACTGGCTGCCGAGCGACGGTGTGGTCGCGTAGACCGGGTTCGACTCGGCATCCGACAAGCGCGTTCGATCCTTCGAGTCGATCGATCCCGCGTACAACCCGCGCTTGGCCGGGTCCTCCGACCATCCGAGGTACACCACGTGCTTTCCGTCCGGCAGGAAACTCGGCCAGAAGTGTCCGGCCTCGCCCTCGCCGAGTTGGGACACCGGCGTCGCCGGTCCACCCTCGGCCGACACCTTGAACAATCCCTTCGACGTGCCGAAGACAATCGTGCCGCCCTCGCTCGCGGTCCACGAGCCGCCGAACATGTCGGTCACGATGCAGAGATCCTGGATCGCGCCGCCAGACTCAGAGATCTTTCGCAGTTTTCCACTGCTGAAGTACGCGATGAACTGGCTGTCGGGCGACCAGAAGGGTTGCGAGGCGTTGTCGGTGCCGGCCAGTTTGACGGCCGTCAGGTCGCCCGTCGGCCGCACGAAGAGCGTGGCCGGAGTCGCCGTGTCGGGCTTGGCGACAAACGCGATCGCCGTCCCGTTGGGCGCGAGCGCGAGGTCGGCTTCGGAGAGGCCCGCGACCGTATGCCGGAACTGAATGGCCGCAGGCTCCGCGCTGCCGCGCCAATAGAGGTACGCGGGCACCGACACGCCGGCAAGCAGCACGCCGAGCGTGGCCCACACCGCCACATCGCGCCACGTGCGCGCCGGCGCCGCGACTTGAGCGCTGTCTCGATGCCGCGCGATCCACTGCAGCTTGAGTCTGAGGCTGTGCGCGTCCTGCCAGCGCTCCTCGGGATCCTTCACGAGGCAGCGCGCGATCATGTGCTCGAGCACCGCCGGCGTTTCCGGCGCGTGGTGCGAAATCGGCCGGGGCTCGGCCTTCATGATCGCGCCGAGCAGACTCGCCTGGCTCTTGCCCTCGAAGGCGCGCTTGCCCGTCAGCATCTCGTACATCACGGCGCCGAACGCGAAGAGATCGGTGCGCGCGTCGGCTTCCTTGCCTTCCACCTGCTCGGGCGCCATGTACTGCAGCGTCCCGATCATCGCGCCCTGCGTCGTCATATCCATCCGCGTGGACTGCGCGGAGATCGGGTTGCTGCCGCCCGGCGCCACCCACTTCGCGAGACCGAAGTCGAGGAGCTTGGTGTGCGATGACGAGGAGCGGAGCGATGGCGCGGACGATGACGAGCGGCCGGACTTCGGCGCGGACGCGGCGGAGCCGGCGGCCGCGCCCGACGCCGGCTTGACCGGCGATTCGTCCGGCGCGGTGATGATCTTGGTGGCGGTCGCGGCCCCGGCGCGCTTGGCCTTGGCGAGCATGATGTTCGCCGGCTTCAGATCGCGGTGCACGATCCCCTGCCGGTGCGCCTTGTCGAGCGCGTCCACCACTTCGCCGGCGATCTGCAGCGCCTCGCCGAGCGGCAACGGGCCGCGGCTGATGCGATCGGCCAGCGTCTCGCCCTCGACGTACTCCATGACGAGAAAGT
Organism: Acidobacteriota bacterium; assembly: GCA_004297655.1. GTDB lineage: Bacteria > Acidobacteriota > Vicinamibacteria > Vicinamibacterales > SCN-69-37 > SCUN01. The sequence continues at coordinate 4,234 of SCUN01000126.1, forward strand.
GCGTGCCGTCCTGTTCGCCGATGTCGTGCAGGATGCAGATGTTGGGGTGGTTGAGTCCGGCGATGGTCTGCGCTTCGCGTTCGAACCGCTGCTTCATCTCGGGGTCGCCGGCAAAGTGGCTGGGCAGCACTTTGATCGCGACCGTACGGCTCAAGCGTGTGTCGGTGGCTTTGTAGACCTCGCCCATGCCGCCCGCGCCGATCGGGCCGAGGACTTCATAGGGCCCGAGCCGGGTCCCTTGGGGGAGCGCCATGGAGGCGCCATTATGGCCTAGATCACGACAGGAGCGGCCGCCCTGCTACAGTAAGCGCGCTACAGTGGCCCTCGAACCCTCAACCCGCCTCGGTCCCTACGAAATCACGTCCGCCCTCGGCGCGGGTGGCATGGGCGAGGTCTATAAGGCCCGGGACACGCGCCTCGGCCGCGACGTCGCGATCAAGGTGCTGCCCGCGACGCTCGCCGCCGATCCGCAGTTTCGCGATCGGTTCGAGCGCGAAGCCAAGAGCATCTCGCAACTGAATCACCCGAACATCTGCACGCTCTTCGACGTGGGCAATGAGGCCGGCGTCGAGTTTCTCGTCATGGAATTCATCGAGGGCGAGACGCTCGCCGCGCGTTTGGGCCGCGGCGCCTTGCCGATCGCCGACGTGTTGCGGATCGCCATCGAAATCGCCGGCGCGCTCGACAAAGCCCACCGCCAGGGGATCATCCATCGCGACCTGAAGCCCGGCAACATCATGCTGACCAAATCGGGATCGAAACTGCTCGATTTCGGCCTGGCGAAGATGGGCGTGGCCGGAAGCCTGGCATCAAGCGCGCCGACCGCGCTCGCCACATCGCCGCTCCCGTCTTTGCAGAGCCCGGCGCTCACCGCGCAAGGCACGATCCTCGGCACATTTCAATACATGGCGCCCGAACAGGTTGAAGGCCTGGAGGCCGACACGCGCTCCGACATCTTCGCGTTCGGCGCGGTGCTCTTCGAGATGGCCACGGGTCAACGCGCGTTTTCCGCCAAGAGCCAAGCGAGTCTGCTCGCGGCGATCCTCGAGCGCGAGCCGCCGCCGATTTCGCAGCTGGTGCCCGTCGCGCCGCCGACGCTCGACTACCTCGTGCGCACGTGCCTCGCGAAAGATCCCGATGCGCGCTTTCAAACTGCGCACGATCTGTTGCTCCAGTTGAAGTGGATCGCCGGCGAGGGTTCGAGCACCACTGCAACCACTGTCGGCGCCGCGTCGCCATTGCCGATTGCGCCGCGCCGTAAGAGCCGCGAGCGTCTGGCTTGGGCGATCGCGGGCGTCAGCACCTTGGCGCTCGCCGCCGTCGGCGCGTGGTCGGTCCTCCGGCCGGCCGTCGCATCGCCGGGCGTCATGCGTCTATTGGTTCCGACGACGGCTCCAGACAACGTGGTCTATGTCGGGAACAACAACGGCAGCCTGGCCTTGTCACCCGATGGCCAGACGATGGTGTTCCTGGCCGGGTCCGTTCGTGGCAACGGCCAGCTCTTTCAGCGCCGGTTGGATCAAGAGTTGGCGACACCGATGCCGGGCACAGAGATTCCGCACGCTCCGTTCTTCTCGCCGGACGGCGAGTGGGTCGGATTCGCGTCGTTCGGCGCGCTGAAGAAGGTGTCGACGCGCGGCGGCGCCACGTTTACGATCTGCCCTCTCCCAAACAGTCTGCGGGGGGCCAGTTGGGGCGACGATGGTTTCATCTACTTCTCGTCGTCGACCGGTCCGGTCGTCCGTGTTGCGGAGGGGGGCGGTACACCGTCGCCGGTCACCGAACTGCGCCAGGACGAACGGAACCACCGTTGGGTGCATGTGCTGCCCGGTGGCAAGGCGATCCTGTACACAGACTGGCACGACACGGGTTTCGATTCCGCCACGGTGTACGCCGAGTCGCTGTCGACGCACACGCGCGAATTGGTCGCTCGCGGAGGATCCGACGGCCGGTACGTGAAGACGGGCCACGTGGTTTACGCGCGATCCGAAGGACTGCTCGCGGTGCCGTTCAACCTGAGCACGCTCAAGACCGCGGGCGCGGCACGACCGGTGCTGGAGGGCGTCGCGAGCAGCCCCAATACGGGGAAGGGCAGCTTTGACGTCAGCACGGATGGCGTCCTCGTCTACGAACCTGGCGCCGATTCGTCGGCGATGAGGTCGCTCGTCTGGGCGGACCGTAAAGGTGTAGAGACATCCGCACGGGCCGAACGCGGCCGCTACCAGGCCGCTCATCTCTCACCTAATGGAAAGCTGATGGCCTTGGAGGTGGCCGGCGCCAACGGCGTGCCGCAGATCTGGGTGTTCGATCCGGCGCGCGGCACGCTCGTCCCCCGGACGTTCGAAGGCGCCAGTAGCTTTCCGGTCTGGTCATCCGACGACAAAACGCTCACGTACATGAGCGCGCGCACGGATGGCACGTCGAACGTCTATCGCCGGCCGGCTGACGGCAGCGGCACGGAAGAACGGTTGACGACCGACAAAGGCAAGACGCAGTGGCCGCAGTCATGGTCGAGCGACGGCAAGTTTCTCACGGTGGAAGAAGCCGGCGGCGGACTGTCGTATCTGACGATGGACCCGCCGACGCGTCACGCGCTGCTCGACTCCGCCTGGAACAAGGACACGCCGCGCCTCTCGTGGGATGGCAAGTGGCTCGCCTACGCCTCCTCCGAATCGGGCACGCTGGAAATCACGGTGCAGGCGTTCCCGTCGCTTGGCGGCAAGTATGTGATCTCGAGCGGCGGCGGCACGGGGCCGCGATGGAGCCGCGATGGCCGTGAGCTGTTCTACTGGGCGCCTCCGGGCAGGATCATGGCGGTGTCGGTGACGACCACGCCGGCGTTCAGCTCGTCGAAGCCCGAGATGTTGTTTGAAGGTCCGTATCTGAACGACTTCGACGTGTCCGCAGACGGCAAGCGTTTCCTGCTGGTCAAGGAACCCAGCGCGACGAGCGGCACCAACCACTTCAACGTGATCGTGAACTGGTTTCAGGAGCTCGCCGCGAAGAAATAGCTGGGCCGAACTACGCGAGCTCGTCGGCAGATTTCGCGCCGTAGAACGAGAACCAGGGACTCGCGGGTTTGAGCGCCTCGTTGACGTTCTTGATGTTCTCGACGCCTTTCGACTCGAGCCACTTCCGGAACGCGGCGCCGCCTTCTTTGGCGTAGACCGAGATGCCGTCTTTCCACGTCGCGCGGCCGCAGAGCACGCCCGAGAACTTCACACCGCTCTCCGCCGCGAGCGCGAGCCCTTCGGTGAACTCCGCGTTGCTGACGCCGGCCGACAGATAGATGAACGGCTTGGTCGAAACCTTCGCGGCCTCGAGGAACCAGTTCGCCGCGTCCTTGCGCGAGTACGCGGCGGGCCCGCCGCCCGACGCCTTCGAGCCTTCGACGAACTTCATGTTGACGGGAATCTCGACCTTCATGACGTCGACGCCGTAGCGGTCCTTCGTGAATTCCTTCATCGCGCCGGTGACGATGGCGGGCTTCTTCTTCGCGTATTCGAGCCCCTTCTCGTCCGCGCCTTCTTCGTAGCCGACGAACTCGAGGAAGAACGGGATGTCGTTCGCGCGGCACTCGTCGCCGATCCGCTCAACCCACGCCTGCTTCAGGTCGTTGATCGGCTTCGGATCGAACGGCGTGTAATACAGGAGGATCTTCAGGCAGTCGGCGCCGACTTCCTTCAGCCGCCGCACGGACCACACGTCCAGCAGGTCCGGCAGACGGCCCGGCGTTGCGGCGTCGTAGCCCGTCTTTTCGTACGCCATCAGCAAGCCCGCGCCTTTGGCGCGGCGCTTCGACGCGGGAATGCCCCACTCCGGATCGAGCAGGATCGCGCTCGCGTGCTGGGTCAGCACTTCGGTGACGAGCGTCTTGAACTCCTCCATCTGCCCGTCGGTGACGTCCTTGCCGCTCTCCTTCGCCAGCGCCTTCTTCAGCGATCCGCGCTGATCCATGGCCGCGGCCGCGATCACGCCGCGATCGTTCGAAACGGCTTTCATCCCTGCCAGCTTGCCGGGGGTCAATTTCATGGAGGAAATACTACCAAGCCACTCCATGGCTCTCCAAGGTGACCCCTTCGAGCGCCATCGCCACGAGCGCCGGCACATCGAGCGCCTGTTCGGCTTCCTCGACGAGCCTCAACGTGGTCCGCGTGGACGGCAATTCGGGCGTGAACAGCGTGCAGCAGTCCTGGTCTTCGAGGATCGACGTCCCATAGGTCCCGATCTCGCGTGCCTCCGCCGTGATCTCTTCCTTGTCGCACGAGATGAGCGGCCTGAGGATCGGCATCGTCGCGACCTGATTGACGGCGACGATGTTTTCGAGGGTCTGCGAGGCCACCTGGCCCACAACGTCGCCGGTGACGAGCGCGAGGGCGTTGGCGCGGCGCGCGATTTCTTCGGCGATGCGGACCATGAATCGCCGATAGATGATCACCCGGAGCGGCGGCGGCACGGAGAGGACGACCTGTTGCTGCAGGGCGCCGAACGGCACGAGGAACAGTTTCGATTTGAGCTGACGCCGCGTGAGCGTCTGCACGAGTTCGCGTGCTTTTTCCTGCGACGCGATCGACAGGATCGGGTACGCGTGGAAGTGCACGAAGAGCGCCGTGCAGCCGCGGCGCATCATCCGCCAGGCGGCGACCGGAGAATCGATACCGCCGCTCAGGAGGCACAGCACCTTGCCGCCCGTGCCGATCGGCAGGCCGCCGGCGCCCGGTTCGCGATCGGCGTAGACGAGCGCGTGCTCGCCGAGCGCCTCGACCCAGAGCGTGAGCGCGGGATTCGACAGATCCACGCGCCAGCCGGTCGCGGCGATCACGCGTTCGCCGAGCGCGCGCTCCACGGCGGGCGACTCGATCGGAAACTGCTTGTTCACGCGCCGCACCTTCACGCGGAAACTCGCGGGCGTTCGCCCGTCGAGCATCGGCCGCATGGCTTCCCACATGGCGTCTATCCCACTCGTCGCTTCCGCTCCTCGGGTGAGGTCGATCTGAGTCGCTTTCGCGAAGTTCGCGATGCCGGGCAAACCGGCGAGACGCGAGCGGATCTCGGCCCAGTTCGCGTTCGCGCCGAGCCGCGCTTCGATCCGGCCCTGCACGTGGCGCACGTGCGACACGTCCTGATCGGCGACGAGGACGCGAATAGACCGCACGAGCCGCTCGATGAACCACGGCCGGTTCTTGCCCTTGAGCGACAGCTCGAGGTAGTGAATGACGAGGGTTTCGGTCATGCGCGCGCGGCCGCCGCGACGCCGCTTCGGACCGCGCCCTCGATCGTCGCCGGCAGTCCCGTGTCCGTCCAGTCGCCCGCCAGAAGAAATCCCTGCAGCGGCGTGATCGTCTTCGGGCGCGGCGGCGCGTTGGGCGCGAGCGAAAACCCCGCGCGCGGTTCGCGCACGACGAGCGCGCGCGTGAGCGTGGCGCGCGCGGCCGCCGGCAGCACGCGCCGCACATCGGCCTCGGCGCGCGCGACGAGGTCGTCGTTCTCGAGCCGCACGAGATCCACGGCGCCGCTCGACACCGCCGACAGATGACCGCCGGTGCCGGTGATCGCTTCGCGGTCGAACACCCACTGCATCGTCCCGTCCGACACGCCGAGAAACGACGGACGGCGCGCCATGACGGCGCGATCGAACCAGAGATTGACGGTCACGATCGGCGTCGACCGCATGCCCGCGGCGTTGCGGGCGACGTCGCCGAGCGACGCCGGCACGCTTTCCTCCCAGATCCCCGAGAACGCGTGCCACGGCACGGCGCTGATCACCGTCGCCGCGCGGATGGTGGTGTCGCCGACCTTGACCGACGCGATGCGCTCGCCGTTCACCGCGATCCGCGCCGGCCGTTTCGTCAGGACCGTGCCGCCGCGCGCCTGGATGTACTCAACGGCCGGCGCGGCCATCAACTCGTCGAGCGGCACGCGCGGCAGGCCGACCGCCGCGGCGTGCGGATCGGGACCGAACATCTCCGCCAGCACGCGCACGAACGGCCTCGCCGCGGCGTCGTCCGGGCTCTGATTGAGCGCGGCGTACGCGAGCGGATTCCACAGCCACTTGCGCATCGACGCCGGCTGATGCCTCGCCGTGAGCCAATCGGTCACGGTCAGCGACGGATCGACGCCCGCCGCGACGTCTTCGGGCCGCCGGCGATGCGCGTCCTGCAGCAAGCCCTTCATGTGCCGGGCGGCCAGCCGGTCCACAACCGGCACCGCGCTCCACGTCAGCAGCCCAAACATGAGGTGCCACGGCGACGGCAATTCGGGACAGTGCAGATGGAAGCTCTTCCCATCCAGCCCGCCCGCCATCGTCAACTGCAACGTCCGCTCGAGCGGCGCGTGATCGGCGGCGCCGATGTCGTTGAGCAGCTTGTACGTCTCGCGATAACAACCGAAGAGCACGTGCTGGCCGTTGTCGACGCGCTCGCCGCTCTCGCGATCGACGAATGACGTGGCGCGGCCGCCCAGGCGCGGCGCCTGCTCGACGACGACGACTTTCGCGCCGCGGCCGGACAGGCGCACGGCGGCAGCCAGACCGGCGCATCCGGCGCCGATGATGACCGCGTCGGCCTGAACGAGCTCGGCCATCTAGTGCGACCGGCCCACGGTCGTGTCCCAAAGAACGCCGGCGGCAATGCGCGCCTGCGTCACGCGGCGCACTCGAATGACGCGCGAGAACACGTCAAATCCTTCCGCCTCGATCCGCCGCAGCGTCTCCTCGTAAATCGCGCGCATGATCTCGGCGGCCAGCACGGCCCGGCGCTCGGCGGCTGGAAGCTCGCGCGATGCCTTCGCGAAGAACTCGTGCGCGCGCTTCGCCTGACACTCGAGCAGGGCGCGAACCGCCGGCGACGTTACGCCGGCTCCAGCCTCGCGGCACTCGCGCGCGATGTCGTCCTCGCTCACGCCGAATCGCGTCATGTCGTCGATCGGGATATACAGCCGTTGCTGCGCGAAGTCCACCGCCACGTCGCGCAGGATGTTCGTCAACTGCAAGGCCACGCCAAGGTCGCGCGCGTACTCGCGTACGACGGGATCGCGGTACCCGAAGATTTCGGCGCAAATCAACCCGACCGACGAGGCGACGCGGTGGCAGTACGGGACGAGCTCTTCGAAGGTCCGGAACCGCTGCGGCGTGATGTCCATGCCGACGCCGTCGACAAGCGCGTCGAACTCGGCGCGCGGCAGCGAAAACGGCGCGGCCAGCTTCTTCAGGGCGACGCCCTGTGGCGTGCGCGGCGTTCCTTCGAATACGCGGGCCACCTCCGCGCGCCATTCTTCGAGCGCTACGCGCGCTTTCACCGGGTCGCTCTCGAGATCCACCGCGTCGTCCACCGCGCGGCAGAAGTCCCAGACGGCGACGATGACCTCGCGTTTGGCTTTGGGGAGGACCAGGAACGAGTAGTAGAAGCTCGTCTTCCTGGTCATTTACCGGCCGCCCGCCATCCGAGCATTCTCCACCCGATGGCCGCGAAATCGGCGGCGCCAAGCGCCGGCCGGATTCTCGGATCGAAATCCACCGCTTCCAGGCGCTCGAGGATGCGCACGCCGCCGAGCCAGGTCGCGCGCAGTTCGTACTTCAGCCGGCCAGTCACGCCATTGGCGATGCCGCGACCCTCGTTGAAGAGCTCACGTGTGCGACGGCCCGCTTCGCGGCGGGCGCCCTTGCCGAATTGATCGACGAGGTCCTGCGGCAAATAGTCGCGGCCTTTCACCCGGTCGCGCGACACATCCTGCCAGAAGTTCACGAGCTGCAGCGCCGTGCACACCGCATCCGACTTCGTTGCCAGTGACTCGTCACGATACCCGGCCACGCCGAGCACCAGGCGGCCAATGGGGTTGGCCGATCGCCGGCAATAGTCGACGAGGCTCGTCCACGTTTGGTACTGCTTCGCCGTCACGTCCTGACGAAACGCCGAAAGCAAGTCGCGAAAGAGCTGTTTGTCGAGCCGGCACTCGTCGATCGTGTGTTCGAGGGCCACGAAGACGGGATGATCGCCGTGCCCGTCGAGGCGCTTCTCCCAGTCGTCAAGGCGCGCGAGCCGCTCCGCGTCGGACAGGTCGCCTTCGTCCGCGAAGTCATCCGCGGTGCGCGCGAACGCGTAGATGGCGGCGACGTGCGGACGCATGCGCGCGGGCAGCAGCCAGGACGCGACCGGGAAGTTCTCGTAGTGCGTTCGGGCCAGACGCAGGCAGACCGCGTAGGCGTCGGTGAGCGTCACGGCCGGGGCGTTACCACTCGGATTCGCGCACGCCGGCGCGGTGGTTGACCACGCGCGCGATGACAAACAGCAGATCCGACAGGCGGTTGATGTACTTCACGTAGAAGACGTCGTTCTGGTCGTTCGCGCCGAGCGCGACGATGCGGCGTTCGGCGCGGCGGCAGATCGTCCGGGCCAGGTGGAGCGCCGCCCCGCCGGGCGTGCCGCCGGGCAGGATGAATCGACGCAGCGGCGGCAGCGAGGCCTCGGCCTCGTCGATCCAGGCTTCGAGCCGGGCAATGTCGGCGTCGCTCAGCCGCGTCTTCGGGTCCGGCGGCGCCGGATCCGTGCGCGCGTCGGCGAGCGCCGCGCCGAGCGCGAACAAATCGCGCTGAATCTTGTCGAGCGCCTGGTCGATGTCCGACGGCAGCGCGTGGGCTCGCGCGGCGCCGATCGCGGCGTTCGTTTCGTCCACGGCGCCGTACGCATCCACACGCGGATCCGCCTTCGACACGCGCACGCCGCCCAGGAGCGAGGTCTTGCCCGTGTCGCCGGTCTTTGTGTAGATCTTCACGCCCCGATTATAGTGAAGCGGCGCGTGACACGACGGACGCCGAACCGAAAACTCCCTGACTCCGCCGCCCGGCGATGGTTTCGCCAACGCCTCCTCGGTTGGTACCGGAAACACGGCCGCGACCTGCCGTGGCGCACGACCGACGACCCGTACCACATCCTCGTCTCCGAAGTGATGCTGCAACAGACGCAGGTCGATCGCGTGCTGCCCAAGTACCACGAATGGCTGGGACGCTATCCGTCGTTCGAGGCGCTCGCCGATGCCGACGAAGCCGACGTCGTGAAGACCTGGTATCCGCTCGGCTACAACATCCGCCCGCGCCGGCTGCAGTCGATCGCGCGCGAGTCGGTCGCGAAATACGGCGGCGAGCTGCCGAGCGACGAAGCCACGCTGCTCTCGTTCAAAGGCATCGGCCCGTACACCGCCGGCGCGGTGATGAGCTTCGCGTTCCGCAAGCGCGCCGCCATTCTCGACACCAACGTCGCGCGCGTGCTCTTTCGCGTGTTCGTCGCCCGCGGCGACCATCGCGGGCACACGATGGACAAGGAGCTCTGGGCGCTCTCGCGCGCGGTGCTGCCGCACAAGCACGTCTTCGATTTCAACCAGGCGCTCATGGATTTCGGCGCGACTGTCTGCACCGCGCGCAAACCGCTCTGCCCGACCTGCCCCATGAAAGGAAAATGCCGTGACTATCGTCGTCCTCGCCGGCGTCATTGAACGCGACGATGCGTTCCTGCTGACGCGCCGGCTGAAGGGGACGCACCTGGCCGGGACGTGGGAGTTTCCGGGCGGCAAATGCGAGCCCGACGAGACCCATGAGGCGTGTCTCGCGCGCGAGCTCGAAGAGGAACTCGGCGTGGCCGCCAGCGTCGGCGACGAGATCTTCTCGGTCACCCACGCGTATCCCGAACGGACCGTCGAGCTGCACTTTCGCCGATGCGCGCTCGCCGGCACGCCGCGGCCGCTGCTCGGCCAGGAGATGCGCTGGGTTCGGCGCGACGAGCTGGCGTCGCTGCAATTTCCCGAAGCCGATCGCGAGCTGATCGAGAAGCTACGACGCGGGCTCGCCTAGCGTCGCCGGCTGATCGCCGACGCGCACGGCAGTGCCGGGCTCCGCGTGGTCGCGCTTGACGTAGCCGAGCGCAAGAACGCGATGCTCGCGCGCGGAGAATACGGCGCTCGTCACGTGGCCGGAGACGATGTCGTCTTTCGAGATTTCCGTTCCCGCCGAGGGCACGACAGTCGAGCCGATGTCGCACGCGATCTTCATCAGCCGCCGGGCGACGCGGCCGCCGCCGCGATGCAGGACGCGGATGATCACTTCCTGCCCGACGTAGCAGCCTTTCGTCTGGCTGATCGCGCGTTCGAGCAGGCCCGCTTCGAGCGGAATCGTCTCCTCGTTCATGTCGACGCCCCACTTCGCGAGGCCGGCTTCGATGCGGAGTTGTTCAATCTCTGACGCTGAGAGTTCGGGGACGCCGGGCGGCGGGGGTTCATCGATGAGGTCCCGTGCATCGCGCATCGATTCGCCGAGAACGCTGATGTGCGAGGTCGCTGCCGAAATATCGGCAACCTGCACGTCTTCAGAAAAGACGAGCGAGTCAAGCCTTGCGGCAAGACTCCCCGCCAGCTCCGCAGGCACTGAGACCACGAGCTCCTCGGAGGACGTTGGACGTTGAACGTTGGACGCTGGACCTCTGCGGAGAATCCGCATGTCCGTGATCATCCGGCCCTGCGGCGTCAGGTAGACCGCGTCGCAGGTCCCGCCCACCGGCAGAGCGTCGACGTCATTACTGACCAGCGCCTGCAAGAACGGCACGGCGTCGCGGCCGGTCAACCGGAGCCGGCCGCGGTCAGTGCGCCGCCACCAACCGGAAGTATGCTGATAGGGTTCCATGTCGCGGGTGTTACGTCATCTTACCGTCGCTGTTCTCGCCCTCACAACGCGCGGCCTCGTGCTGGCTCAGAACGCTCCGGCCGCGGTGCCCTCGCCCGTCACGTTCAACATCTCGCTCCGCGGGCAATCGATCGGACAGGAAACCGTCACCGTCACGTCGAGCGCCGCCGGCTGGGTGATCTCGTCAACCGGCGGCCAGTCGCTCCCCGCGCCGTTCACGATCGACAAGTTCGAGGCGGTCTACTCGCGCGCGTGGCAGCCGGTCTCGCTCGAGATCGAGGCGCGATCCGGCGATCAACTGCTCTCGATGAAGTCGGCGTTCACCGCCCAGTCGGCGACGAGCGACGTCATGCAGAGCGGCCAGAAGTCTCAGGTCACGCATCAGATCTCGCCGGGCGCGGTCATTCTGCCGAACAACTTCTTCGGCGCGTATGAAGCGCTCGCGGCGAAGCTGGCGGGCCTGCAGGTCGGCGGCCAGTTCCCCGTCTACGTCGCGCCGCAAGCTGAAATCGTCGGCACGGTGACGGCGATCACGCCGCAGCGCATCCAGACGACCGACAAACTCGTCGAGCTGCGTCACTACAACGTCGCGATGAGAAACCCCGGCGGCATCGTGAACGTGGAAGTGGCGATCGACGTCGAGAACCGGCTCGCCCGCGTGGCCGTGCCCGGCGCCGGCATCCTCGCGCTCCGCTCCGATCTGTCGGGCGTGATGAAGCGCGACGTCACGTACCAGAACAGCCGCGACCAGCAGGTCTTCATCAACTCGCTCGGGTTCGCCATCGGCGCCACCATCACGCCGCCGGCGGCGCCCGCGCCGCGAATGCCCGCCGTCGTGCTCGTCGCCGGCGCCGGATCCGCCGATCGCGACGAGACGGTCGCCAACATCCCGATGTTCGGCCAGCTGTCCGGAGCGCTCTCCGACGCCGGCTACTTCGTCGTTCGCTACGACAAGCGCGGCATCGGCCAGAGCGGCGGCCGGGCCGAATCGGCCACGCTCGCCGATTACGCCGACGATGCGATCAAGGTCGTGGAGTGGCTGGCAAAGCGCAAGGACATCGACCCGAAGCGCATCGCGCTCGTCGGCCATTCGGAGGGCGGCTACATCGCGATGCTGGCCGCGTCGCGCGCGGGCGGCAAGGTGTCCGCGATCGCGCTGGTCTCGTCGCCGGGCCTCACCGGCCGCGAACTCGTGATGGCGCAGCAGCAGCACGCGCTCGACCTCTCGAACGACAGCGCCGACGTCAAGGCCGCGAAGATCCAGTTGCAGCAGCGCATCATGAGCGCCGTGATCAGCGGCACCGGCTGGGAAGGCATTCCGCCGCAGATGCAGAAGCAGGCCGACACGCTCTGGTTCAAGAGCCTGATCGAGTTCGACCCGGCGGCGATCATGAAGAAGGTGAAGCAGCCGGTGCTGATCGTGCACGGCGCGAAGGACCAGGTGATCGCGGCGTCGAACGCCGACCGGCTCGAGACGCTGGCCGTGACTCGCAAAGAGAAGGCGGCGCCGCTCACGAAGAAGGTCGTCGTGCCGGATCTCAACCATTTGCTCGTGCCGGCGACGACCGGCGAAGTGTCTGAATACGTGTCGCTGCCCATTCGAACGATTTCGCCGGAGATCGCGAAGTCGATCGTCAACTGGCTCGGCGTGGTGCTGGTCGCGACAAAATAGAGGCAGCGATGATTCTCGGAGTTCCGAAAGAGACTTTCCCCGGCGAGCGGCGTGTAGCCATCGCGCCGCAATCAGTGGCGGCGCTCATCAAAGGCGGCATCGACGTCCTCGTCGAACGCGGCGCCGGCGAGGCCGCAGGCTTCCCCGACGCGGCGTACGCCGACCAGAAGGCGCGCATCGGCTCGCTCGCGGATGTCTACGCCGGCGACATCCTCGCCTGCGTTCGCGTCTCGTCCAACGCGCCCTACCGGAAAGACCAGCTGGTCATCGGATTTTCGGATCCGTTGAGCGACAAAACGCTCACGCACTCGGTTGCCGCGAAGGGCGCGATCCTCTTTTCGATGGAGATGGTGCCGCGGATCACGCGCGCGCAGAGCATGGACGCGTTGTCGTCGATGGCGACGATCGCCGGCTACAAGGCCGTGCTGCTCGCCGCCGACGCGCTGCCGCGCATGTTCCCCATGCTCATGACGGCCGCCGGCACGCTCACGGCCGCGCGCGTGTTCGTCATCGGCGCCGGCGTCGCCGGCCTCCAGGCCATCGCCACCGCGAAGCGCCTCGGCGCGCGCGTCGAGGCCTACGACGTCCGGCCGGCCGTGAAGGAGCAGATTCAGAGCCTGGGCGCGCGATTCGTGGAGCTGCCGCTCGAAGCCGGCGACGCGCAGGATGCGGGCGGCTACGCGAAAGCCCAGGACGAGACCTTCTATCGGAAGCAGCGCGAGCTCATGGTCAAGACGCTCGCCGCCACCGACGTCGTCGTCACCACCGCCGCGATTCCCGGGAAGCGATCGCCGGTCCTCATCACCGAAGAGGCCGTCAAGGGCATGCCGCCCGGATCGGTGATCGTCGATCTCGCCGCGGAGCGCGGCGGCAATTGCGAGCTGACGAAGGCGGACCAGGTGATCGTGGCGCACGGCGTCAC
>SCUN01000127.1 GCA_004297655.1 Acidobacteriota bacterium
CTCGCTGATCACGCCGTCGCGCACCCACATCGCGGTCTGCGCGTCGACGGGGCCGAGCGACACGTATTCAGCCATGCCTTCGACGAACCACAGCGGAAACGTGAGAATCGCCGGGAAGCTGCCGTCCGACATGCGCTCGGTGTTGCCGGTCATGTCGAACTGATACGCGTGGACGAGCTCGTGTCCGAGCACGTGGTCCGTATCCGCCAGCGACCCGCCCATGGGCAGGACGATGCGGCGGCGGAGCGCTTCGGTGACACCGCCTGTGCCTTCGCCGAGCAACCCTTCCACCGCGTTGGTCTGGCGGAAGTGCGCGGCGGCGGCATAGAGAATCACGGCCTGGCGTCCCCGCAATTCATGGTCGAAGAAGCGGCCGAGCCGCGCGCGCCACCGCTCGGCCAGCCGGCCGACGAGCGCCGCCGCGTCTTTCTCCTCCGGGTAGTAGTAGAGATCGAAGTGTTCGGTCTTGAGGACCTGGAACTGGAACGTGCGGTACTGCACCTTGTTGCGGCCGAAGTACTGCGCGCGAGCCTCCGCGGCGATCGCGACGAACGACATCGCGAGGAGCACGCGGGCGAGCGTCTTCCGCATTTCAGTAGTTGAAGAAGAATATTAGATCGAGGCCGAACCGCTCGGTGCGTTGCATTAGCGAACGCTGCGCGCGCGAGCCCGGCCCCTGGGCCGTATTGGCCTGGAGCCGGAGGAACCGCGCGAGCTGATACTCCGCGGTGAGTTCACTGAGGCTCTGCGGGCCGAATTGCTGGGCGAACTGCACGAACAGGCGATTGCCGACTTGTTGGCCGATCCGGATGCGCGGCGCCACGTTCTGACCGAAGGTCACCGTCTCGAGTTCGAGCAGGTCGAGATCAAGCTCCTGGCTCAACTTCGACGCGAGCGGCGACGTCACGAAGCCGCCGGCCAGCGAGGCGGCCGCGCCGACCAGATCCGCGCGCTGCGTCTCGCCCAGCTGGCTCACGGGCCGGTTGAAGATGATCATCGACAGCACGTCGGCTTCGTCGAGCGGCAGGTTGCTGCCGAGTTGGAGCGTCGGATCCGACAGGCGGCCGCGCACATCGACGCGCGCTTCGACGCCCTGGATCCGCCGCACGCCGCGGACGTCGAACGACGGGTTCATCGGCACGTCGCCGTTGAAGCGGATGTGGCCGCCGCGCTGGATCTCGAATCGTTTCCCTTCGAACGAGTAGGTGCCGCGAATCGTGGTCACGTCGCCCACCACGACCGGCGCGCCGCCCGGCCGCCGCGTGGTCGTGAGTTCGCCGCCGACGGTGACGTTCAGATCGCCCAGCGACCAGCTGTCCTTGCCGCCGGGTCGGATTCGCGATCCGCGCAGAATCAGATTGTCCGGCGCGAGAATGCGAATCTCGGCGTCGAGCCCCGAGAGAAACGACTTCGAGTCAAAGACGGTGCGCGACGGGGCGCCGCCGGCCGCGCGGGCGGCGTCGCCGCGAATGTCCACGAGCGTCTCGCCCTCGGGCGGCAGGTTCAGCTCGGCGACGAGCGCCAGCGGATCGCCTGAGAGCACCCGCAGCAGTCGATCGACTTCCACCCGCCCGTTGACGACTTCGATGTTGCCGGTGAGCTTCGGATGCCAGACGTCGCCCGAGAGCTGCAGAAGCGCGGACAGCTCGATCGAGCCGATCGCGTTGTCCACGATCGCGAGCCGGTCGGCCTCGACGTTGACGTTGAGCGCGCCGACCTGGAGCTCGGACACGGCGAGTTCGCCGGTGATCGTGAGCGGATGGCCGTGCTTGTCGCGCGCGACGAACTTGCGGACGGTCACGAGATCCGGCTGGAAGCCGATGTCGGCCGTCACCTTCGAGAAGCCGATGCCGGCCGACGGGATGCGGAACGCCGCGTCGGCGAGCGCGACCGTGCCGGTGATACGCGGCCGGTCCGCCGCACCGACGATCCGAACGTCGGCGATCATCTGCCCTTCGATTTCGTCGACCTTCGGCACGAGCGGCGCGAAGATCTTCAGTTCAACCGGATCGGTGACGACGTTGACGTCCCAGTCCGGCGACGGCACCGAGCGATCGAGGCTGCCGGCGGGCAAGATCGCCGCGAGCGGCACGCGCCCGAGGGCTTTGAAGGCCACGCCATTCGGCTGGCGCATCGCGATGTCAACCGTCGCGGCGCCGGCGCCGAGATCGATGCCGCCGTTCACCGACGTGATGGCGTAGCCCCGGACCGCGAGGTCCCGCGCGTTCAGGACGATCCGCCCGCGGGGATCCGACAGGCGGCCGGCGAGCGACGCCGTCGCCGTGAGACGGCCCGACACGCCGGTGCCGAGCCCGAGAAAGCGGTCCACCGGCGCCAGATCGAGATTCACGGCGCTCGCGGTCAGCCGGTCGGCCGGCGTGAGATCGCCGGCGCCGATGAGCAGCGTGCCGTCGACGCCGATGGACTGCGCGCCGCTGGTCAGCCGGACGTTGGTCGCGATCACCCGCGCGCTGGTCACCCGCAGCCGCCCCGCCGACGGATCGAGCCGCCATTGGTCGGCGCCGCGCGTGAGCGACGCCGCGGCGACGTCCACCGTCAGCTCGTTGGCCCAATCGGCGGCGATCGACGTCTCCGCCAGGATCTCGTTGAATCGGCCGTCGGCCCGGCCGCGAAACGCCGTCCACGAGTCCAGGCGGCCATCGAACACGACTTCGTGAGCCACGGCGCCGCCGACGCTCGTCCAGCCCGACGCCTGCACGCGCAGCGGGCCGTTGGTCTTGAGCGATTCCCATTCGGGCAGCGTGAAGTCGATCGTCGCGGCGACGTGCGTGAGCCGGCCGAGCTCCGAATCCGTGATCTCGGCGCTTTCACCGGACGCGATGATCCGCGGCGCATCGAACGCGCCGCGGAGTTCGCCGCGCGCGGTCGCCGCACCGTGAATCACGCGCCCGGTCCACGGCTCGAGGCTGTGGACATCGGTCGCGATCATCTCGAATGTCGCCGCCGACACGCCTTTGGTGACAGCGAACCGGCCTCGCCCGGTCACGTGAAGCCCAGGCCCTTCGAGGTCGATCGTCTGCGCGTTGAACAGGCCGTCACGCCATTCGCCGGAGATCACGCCGCGATCCACGGGTTCGTGCGCGACCGTCGACGGCGTGAGGCGCCACGTGCCCCGCGCCTCCATCCCGCTCGCCATCTCCGCCACATCGTCGCGCCACTCGACGCTGAGCTCGAGCGCGCCGTTCATGGAGCCGGCGAGCGCGTCCGGCCCGCCGACCTTGACGGGATCAAAGCCCAGAACGGCGCCGACGATCCGCGCCGTGTTGTGA
>SCUN01000128.1 GCA_004297655.1 Acidobacteriota bacterium
CGAAGTTCCGCGGTCGCGTGGGCCTCGACATCGCGCGCTCGAATCCGAACGTGGTGTACGCGGTGATCGATAGCTACGACGTCGGCCGGCCCGCGAATTCCGGCGAACGCGACGCCTACGGCCGCCCGCTGCCGGACGGCAGCAACATCATTCGCGGCATGGAGATCTACCGCAGCGACGACAAAGGCGCGACGTGGAAGAAGACGAGCGGCCTCACGCCGGAGACGGCGAAGAAGATGATGTCGCTCGGCAACACCTACAACTGGGTCTTCACGCAGATCCGCGTGGACACGAAGAACCCGAATCGCGTCTACGTGCTCGCGCTCGAGGTCAGCGTCTCGGACGACGCGGGCGCCACGTTCAGGTCATTCGCGGCCGGCGGCGGCGACAACCATCGCATGTGGATCGATCCGGCGAATCCGAAGGTCGTCTACACCGCGTCGGACCAGGGCTTCACCATGACGGAGGACGGCGGCCGCACGAAGCGCGAGGCGACGGGCATTCACGGCACGCAGTTCTACAACGTCGAGCTCAGCAATCCGCTCGGCAACACGCCGTTCCACGCCTACGGCTCGGTGCAGGATGCCGGCAGCTTCCGCGTCGCGATCGACGCGCGGAAGGCGCGCGACAAGTTCGCACCGCTCGAGTGGGAAGGCGCGCCGGGCGGCGAGGGCAGCGTGCACGCCATCGATCAGCTCAACCCGATGATCGTCTACTCGCATGGCTTCTACGGCAACTTCACGCGCGCAGACGTGACGCCGCGCGCCACGCGCGACCCGAACGCGTCCACGGCGATCCGGCCGCCGGCCGCGCAAGGCGATCCGGTGCAGCGAGCGCAATGGATGGCGCCGATCATCGTGTCGCCGTTCCATCCCGACACGATCTTTGCCGGCTTCCAGAATGTCTGGCGCTCGAACGATCGCGGCGCGACCTGGACGAAGATCAGCCCCGATCTCACCGACAACAACCCGCGGCAGATGGGCGTGAATCCGTCGGCGATTCCGTATCAGACCATCACGCAGCTGGCCGAGTCGCCGCTCTCGCGTGGCCTGATCTATGCCGGTACCGACGATGGCAATCTGCATGTGACGAGGGATGCAGGCAAGACCTGGACGAACATCGGTCAGAACCTGCCGTTGGCGATGAAGAAGTGGGTCTCGCGCATCGTGCCGTCGAAATACGACGCTGCGACGGTCTACGTCGCCCAGCGCGGCCGCGAAGACGATGACTTCGGCGTGTATCTGTGGAAATCAACGGACTACGGCGCGACGTGGGCGAGCATCGCCGGCAACATCCCGT
Source organism: Acidobacteriota bacterium (assembly GCA_004297655.1). Lineage (GTDB taxonomy): Bacteria > Acidobacteriota > Vicinamibacteria > Vicinamibacterales > SCN-69-37 > SCUN01. Next base: position 1,300 of record SCUN01000128.1, read on the forward strand.
CGGGCTCGATCAACGTCGTCCGCGAAGATCCGGTCGTGAGGGGCATGCTCTACGCCGGCAACGACTTCGGCGCGTATGTGTCGAAAGACGACGGCGCGCACTGGAACGTGCTCGGCGGGAATCTCCCGTCCGTGCAGGTGTCGGATCTCCAGATCCATCCGCGCGATCACGTCATCGTCATTTCGACGTACGGGCGCGGCATGTGGGTGATGGACGCAACGAAGATCCGATAGTCACGCGCTGGAAGCAGAGTCCGTTCGTTGCCGCTCAGCCCCGCGCCGCGATCGTCGCGATCGCGGCCGCCAGCTTGTCGGCGTCGGCGGCCGAGTTGTAGAGCGCCGGCGTCACGCGCACGCAGTCGCCTTTGGCGAGCCCCGTCCGGTAGAACGTGAAGATCCCAAACTCATCGAGCAGCGTCCTGGCGAGCGCCTGATTGCTCGTGCGGTCGCCGCGGCCATGCAGGCGGAACGCGGTGATCGCCCCGACGAGGCCGGGCGCGTCCGGCGTGAGCACGTCGACGCCTTTCAAACCCCGTACCTTCGACACCCAGCGATCGCGGAGGTACCGCAGCCGCGCGCCCTTGTTCTCGAGACCGATCGTCGCCTGGAAATCGAGCGCGTCTGGAATCGTCATGACCGTCGCGAAGTTCGTCGTCCCCGTGTGCAGCCGGCTGTCGATGCTCGTGATCGGCGCGCTCTCGTCGCCGTGCGCGCGATCGATCGCGCCGAGCTTGTCCTCGCGGATGTACATCGCGCCGGCGCCGATCGGCGCGCCGATCCACTTGTGAAGATTCAGCCCGACGAAGTCGGCGTCGAGCGCGGCCATCGAGAGCGGCACCTGTCCGAACGAATGCGCGGCGTCGACGACGACGTCGATGCCGCGGGGACGCGCGAGGGCCACGATGTCTTTTACCGGCAGCAGGAGGCCCGTCTTGTTGTTGCAGTGGGTGAGGAGCAGCAACTTCGTGCGCGGATTGGCGTCGAGCGCCTTCTGGTACGCGGCGAGAATAGCGTCGTGACTTGCCGGCTCCGGAATGTCGAGTGTGGCGAGTTTCGCGCCGCGGCGCTGGGCCAGCTCGTTCATCGACCACTGCATCGCGTTGTAGTCGAGGTCGGCGTACATGATCGTGTCGCCGGGGCCGACCTTGTTGTACTGGCCGATCAGCGCCTGGAGCGCCTCTGTGGCGTTGCGCGAGAACGTCAGCTCGGTCGGCTTCGCGCCGACGAACGCGGCGACCTTCTGCCGTACCGACGTGTAAATCGCCGGGTACTCCCGGCGCGCGAAGTACGACGAATCGCGGTTGGCGCGGTTGATGTTCCGGTGGAACGCTTCGAGCACGGGCAGCGACATCAGGCCGAAATAGCCCGCTTCCATGTTCGTGACGCCGTCGGTGATCTGGTATTGGGCGGCGACCCGCGCCCAGAACGCCTCGTCGCGCGCGACATCCTGCGGGGCGGCGCCGGCCGGCGTCTCGAGGGCCGGAAGCGCCCGGCTTCCGACCGCCAGCGACGCCGCGCCCAGGAGGGCGGCGTCTTTCATGAAGGCGCGGCGAGTCGTCATGGCGCATATTCTCGCTTACCATCTGCCGATGCGTCGACGCCTGTTTGCTCTGATCACCTTTGTCGCCTGCTTTGCCGCCGGGGCCGGCCTCCTGGCCGGTCAGGCCACCCCAGCCGCGCAGGCCGCGCCGCCGGAGTACGGGCCCGCGAAGGGCACGCTCGTCATCATCGGCGGCAACATGAGCGACAACTTCGGCGTGCCGCAGAAGTTCATCCAGCTCGCCGGCGGCCCGGCGAAGAAGTTCGTCATCGTCCCCACCAACGGCGGGAACAGAAACCCCGATGGATCGCTCAGGGTCTACAAGGAAGACGATGTGCTTGCGGCGTGGAAGAAGCGGGGCCTCACGAACGTGGTGATGCTGCACACCGCGGATCCGAAGGTGGCCGACACGCCGGAGTTCGTCAAGCCGCTCCTCGATGCCGACGCCGTCTGGTTCGACGGCGGCCGCCAGTGGAACGCCGTCGATTCCTACATGGGCACGCGCGCGCTCAAGGAATTCTGGAACGTGCTCAACCGCGGCGGCGTGATCGCGGGCAGCTCGGCGGGCGCGACGATCCAGAGCGACTACCTGGTCCGCGGCGACACCAAGGGACCCGACATCATGATGACCGACGAGCCGAACCACCAGCACGGGTTCGCGTTCCTGAAGCATTCGGCCATCGATCAGCACATCAACACGCGCAACCGGTGGGACGATCTGATTCCGGTCATCAAGAGGTACCCGGAGTACCTCGGCATTGGCCTTTCCGAAGACACCGCCATCGTGGTGACCGGCGACCGGTTCGAGGTGATCGGCCGGTGGAAGGTCACGGTGCACGACAACACCAAGGCGTACCAGCCGTGGGAGAAGCCGTACGACGTGCTGTCGGTCGGCGATGTCTACAACATGAAGACGCGCAAGA
>SCUN01000016.1 GCA_004297655.1 Acidobacteriota bacterium
CGCCGCGCGCTCGATCAGGCTGTGCGACAGTCCGTGCGCCACGCCGGCCAGCGTCTTCATCGAGCACGGCACGATCACCATCGACTCGCAGCGGTGACTCCCGCTGGCCAGCGTCGCGCCCAGGTCCTTGTTCGAATGCACGATGTACGAGCCGCGGCGAACGTCATCGCCATAGCGCTCGACCAGCAGATCGGTGAGCCGCTCGACCTTCGCGTCCTTCCCCAGTTCATCGAGCATCAGCCGCTTGCCGTAGTCGCTGAAGACGAGCTCGAGCTCGCAGCCTTCAGCGAGCAGCGCCGCGATCGTGCGCACGGCATAGATGGCGCCGCTCGCGCCGGTGACCGCGACGGCGATTCTCCGCGCGCTCACGCCATCACCGCCCACGTCACCCACCCGAGGTAGATCACGCCCACCCAGCCGTTCATGTCAAAGGCCTTCTTCACTTGCGACAAGTCATTCGCGCTCACAAGCGACTGCTCGTAGGCGAGGAGCGCCGCGATCGTGCCGACGCCCGCGTAGTACGAAACCGGCAGTCCCGCTGTGCGGCCCACGAGCACCATGCTCACGATCGTCACGACGTGCAGCGCGCGCGAGAAGACGATGGACCCGCGAATCCCGAAACGGATCGGAATGGATCGCAGGCCTTCCCGCCGATCGGCTTCGTAGTCCTGGCAAGCGTAGAGCACGTCGAAGCCGGCCACCCAGGACCCGATCGTCAGACCGAGGAAGAACGGCAACGGCGACAGCGGCCCGCCCATCGCGATCCAGCCGCCGACCGGCGCAACCGCCATCGAGAGGCCCAGGAACATCTGCGCGTAGTTGGTGAACCGCTTCGCCAGCGAATACCAGAAGACGATGCCGAGCGCGACCGGCGCGAGCGCCGCGCACAACGGGCTGACCATCCAGGCCGCGGCGACAAACAGCACGGCGGACACGACCACGAACACCACGGCCTCGGTCCGCGACATCCGGCCGCTCGGCAGTTCGCGCATCGACGTGCGGGGGTTGCGCGCGTCGTACGCCGCATCGGCGAGCCGGTTGAATCCCATGGCCGCGCTGCGCGCGGTCACCATGCACGCCAGAATCCAGGCGAACCGCGACCACGACCACGCCGCCTGCGGATTCGCGCGCCAGGCCAGGAGCGCGCCCACGAGCGCGAACGGCAGCGCGAACACGGTGTGGCTAACGCGGACGAATGAGGCGTACGTCCTGAGGCGCCCGAACATTTCCACTGACCAAGTATTCTTCCACACTCGTCTCGGCCGAGGCGGGGACGTCAGTCTCGCCGAAGCGGCCCGAAGGGCCGCGAAGGCGGACCGCGATCAGCGCGGCGCGCTTCCCCGGCTCGATCGTGCCGTACTCGGCGCCCAGGCCCAGCGCAACCGCACCCCGGCGGGTAGCGCTGTCGACCAGGAGCGACGCCGGCACCTCCGGCGCGATGCGGCGCGCCTCGGCGAGTTCGTCGAACAGATTGAGCGTCGGCGCCGACGCGAGGCTATCGGTGCCGAACGCCACGGGCACACCCGCGCGGTAGTAGGCCGCCAGCGGCGGCGCCCCGGAGCCCACCCACCGATTGCTTCGCGGGCAACTCACGAGCACCGCGCCCCGGTCCTTCAGTCGCCCGATGGCCGCCGGTCCGAAGTGCACGCCGTGCACCACGAGCGTGCCCGGCTGCAGGTAGCCGAGCCGATCGACGTACTCCGCCGGATCGCAGCCGGGCACCGGCCAGGCGTCGTTCCATACGCCGAGATGCTCCAGCGTCCGGCGGATCGGGCCCTGCCCCGTCGCGATGAATTCCATTTCCTCCGCAGACTCGCCCAGGTGAATCGCCAGCGGCGTGGTCCTCGGCGCGCGCGCGATCGCGCCGATCAGGTCCGCGGACACCGAGTACGGCGCGTGCGCGACAACGCCCAGTTCCAGCGGCAGCGTGCGGTGCTCTTCGAGGCGATGGCCGGCTTCGCGCACGATCCGCTCGGGATCGGTCGCCGCGAATCCGATCAACTCGTGGAACACGACGCCGCGGAGTCCCGACGCGGCAATCAGCCCCGGCGTGATCAGCGTGTTGGAGATGTCGCCGACGAGCACCGTGCCGCTCTCGACCATCGCGATCGCCGCATCAACCGCCGCTTTCGAGATGGCTTCGGGCCCGCCCTCGTGTCCGATCCGGCGCACGGTCATCAGCTCGCGGATCCACTCGTCCATCGCGGACTTCGGCGGCACGCGGCCGGCCATCCAGCTGAGTTCGAGGTGCGTGTGCGCGTTGACCAGCCCGGGCATCAGCACGGCGTCGCCGAGGTTGGTCACCGTCCGGTCCAAGGTCCCACGTTCGGTCCACGGTCCGACTGAGACAATCCGGCCGTTATCGATTTCGACGAAACCGTCTTCGACCGGGGGCTCGGCGATGGGCAGCACCCATCGCGCGCGAACGACTTCGCTCTGCGCGGACCTCACGGTCCGCACCTACGCGCGCGCGCGTTTGCCGGCCGCGCTGCGCGCGGCATAGGCGCGCATCTCTTCCGTCTCGCCGGCGCGGCCGTCCGCGCGCGCGACCGCGAGCTCCAGCATGCGCGGCACCTCGCGTTCGCGGAAGATCGGATCGCCGAGCACGTCGTAGTGCATGTTGCGCCGTTTCGCAATGAACCCGGCGCTCTCGATATTGCGGACGACCTCGAACTCGTCCATGCAGTACTCGGCGCCGGCCGCGCGGACGACGTTCTCCTCGATCATGACGCTGCCCATGTCGTTGGCGCCGTAGCCGAGGCTCATCTGGCCGACCTTGCCGCCCTGCGTCACCCACGACGACTGCACGTTGTCGAAGTTGTCGAGCACGAGGCGCGAGATCGCCAGCGTGCGGAGATAGTCCACGCCGGTCGCTTCCGCGCCGCCAAGCTCGGTGTGCTCCGGCTGGTAGCTCCACGCGATGAACGCGGTGAACCCGCCGGTCTCCTCCTGGACTTCGCGCAGCCGGAACAGGTGCTCCAGCCGCTCTTCCACCGTCTCCACCGTGCCGTACATCATCGTCGCCGTCGTGCGCAGGCCGGCCTGATGCGCTTCGCGCATCACGCCGAGCCACTGATCGGCCGTGGCCTTGTGATAGCAGTTGAGTTCCTTGCGCACGCGGTCGACGAGAATCTCGGCGCCGCCGCCCGGCACGCTGTCGAGGCCGGCGTCGATCAACTGGCGGAGCACGTCCTTCGTCGGCAGGCCCGACAGCCGCGAGATGTGCACGACTTCCGGCGGCGAGAGCGCGTGCAGCTTGAACGCCGGATACCGCGTCTTCACTTCGCGGAACAAATCGAGATACCACTGCAGCGGCACGTCCGGGTTGTGGCCGCCTTGCATCAATAACTGGCCGCCGCCGAGCGAGATCGTCTCCTCGATCTTGCGGAAGATCTCGGCGAACGAGAGCATGTAGCCCTCGCTCGACCCCACGTCGCGATAGAACGCGCAGAACTTGCAGCGCTCGAGGCACACGTTCGTGTAGTTGACGTTGCGATCGATGATGTAGGTGACGAAGCCTTCGGGGTGCTTCTCTCGACGCACGGCGTCGGCCATGCGGCCGAGCTCGGCCGTCGGCGTCTTCATATAAAGATTAAGGGCGGTGGCGCGCGTCAGGCGGGTCATCCGAGGCTTCATCTTATACTTTGAGCCGCTTGTCTCGCTCCAGCCGGATTTGTCGCCGCTCTCCCGCAGTGGTCGTTGTCGCGCTCGCGATTGCCTCCCCGAGTTGGGCGCAGGCCCCGGCCCCAGGTCCGCCGCCCCATCGTGTCACCGCGGTGCTCGCGACGATGCCCATCACGATCGACGGCGCGCTCGATGAGGCCGTCTGGCGCCAGCGTCCGGGCGCCTCAGGCTTCGTCCAGAGCGAGCCGGAGACCGGCAAACCCGCGACGGAATCCACCGACGTGTGGGTGGCCTTCAGCAAAGACTCGCTCTTCATCGCGGCATATTGCCACGACGCTGGCGGGCATGCGCCGATCGTGAGCGGCCTTCGCAAGGACTTCACGATCGGCGATCAGGACAGTTTCGAAGTGATCCTGGACACGTTCGGGGACCGGCGGAACGGCTTCCTGTTTGCCACCAACCCCGCCGGCGCGCGCGCCGACCAGCAGGTCACCAACGAAGGCAAGGACACCAACGCCAGCTGGGATGCGGTGTGGTTCGTCAAGGCGAAGCGCGTGGCGGACGGATGGACGCTGGAGATGGAAATCCCCTTCCGGTCGCTCCGCTTTGACGTGGGCGCCGCGTCATGGGGCATCAACTTCGCACGGCATTTCCGACGGAAGAACGAAGTCGACTACTGGTCGCCCGTGCCGCGCGCCTACTCGCTCTCGCGCGTGTCGCTCGCCGGCCGGCTCGACGGCCTGGCCGGCGCGCAACCCGGCAGGAATCTCCAGATCAAGCCGTATTTGCTCGGCAGCACCGTCCGCGCGACCGGCGGTTCTGGCGTCGACCGGTCGCTCAACGCGGGCGTGGATCTCAAGTACGGCCTCACGCCGGCCCTGACGCTCGACCTCACCGCGCGTCCGGACTTCGCCCAGGCGGAGGCCGATGAGCAGACGGTCAACCTCACGCAGTTTTCCCAGTTCTTTCCGG
>SCUN01000129.1 GCA_004297655.1 Acidobacteriota bacterium
CCAGCGGCGTGGCGTCCGTCACCGTGGCGGACGGCCTCCCGCTGGCCTGCGCGAGCGTGTCGCGCAGCCGCCGGATCTGGGCGCCGGCCTCCTGCAGCGTCAGGTGGTCGACCTTCAGCGGCGCGGCGTAGATGCGCTCCGATTCGAACCCGAGGTTCATCGTCGCCGTCGCGCGGACGCGATCGAGCGACTGGCCGCTCATCACCAGCAGCGGCACGGCGATGGCGACCTGCAGCGCGGCCGTTACGCGATGCACTTTGCCCACGCGCAGCCCGCCGCCCCCCGCGTCGTCTTTCAGCGACGAGAGGATGACGGGACGGCTGAATCGAGTCGCCGGCAGCCATCCGAAGACGAGGCTCGTGACGATGCAGAGCCCGAAGCAGATCGCGATCATCGAGAGATCGGGCCTGAGCACCGCCAGGAACTCCGGCGGGATGGGCTGGCCGGTCATGCGGGAAATGACGGACGGCAGGTTGAAAAGCACGAGCGCCGCGAGCGTCCCGCCCGCGAAGGCCAGCACGATCGCTTCGGACAACAGGTACTGCGCGAGACGCGCGCGGCTCGCGCCGATGGCCTGTCGAATCGACAGCTCGCGCTCGCGCATGGCGCTGCGCACCTGCATCATGCCGGAGATGTTCAACGACACGACCAGCAACACCATGCCGGTCAGCGTGAACGCGACCAGCTTGAGGAGTCTCGTCTGGGCGCGTACGAGCACGCCGAGCGGATCGTACGCGGCGGCGATTCCGGCCCTGAACTCGTTCGTCTCCGGATGCTCCTTGGCCAGACGCGCGGTGACGGCTGCGACGGCCGCGCTCGCTTGCTCGACACTCACGCCCGGCGACAGACGGCCATGAATGCTCAGCCACTCCTTCGAGCGGTCGGCGCGGTAGTTGTCTTCAGGCTTGCCGCCCGCGACGAGGTGCGGATGCCACTCGAGCGGCACGTACAGATTCCAGGCCGCTTCACCGAAGCCGGAGTGGCCGCCAAAGTGCTCGGGCGCAATGCCGACCACCACATGGGCCCGGCCGTCGATGGCGAGCGTCTTTCCGACGATGTCCGGATCGGCGTTGAGTTTGTTTTGCCAGAATCTGTAGTTCACGACCACGACGGGACCGCTCGCGAGCGAATCCGCCGCCGACACGTCGAATCCCGCGCCGCGCGTCAGCTTCAGGTCGAGCGTCTTGAAGTAATCCGTCGGCACGAACATCGTCGATGCCGGGATCTTCGATCCGCCGGCGGCCTGAAGCGTGACCTCGCTCGGGGCCCCGGCCCACGGAATCAGGGTGACGCCGGTGACGGCGTCGCGGAGGTCAACGTAGTCGGGATGCGACCAGCGCGACGTCGCTTCGTGTGGCCCGGCGGGGGTCGTCACGAGCTCGATCAGGTTGTCGGTGTTCACGCCCGTGGGCGGCATCCTCGACAGGCGCGACACGTAGGGGATTGCGATGACCGGCGTCATGCCGATGCCGAGCGAAATCACACAGACGAAGGTGAACGCTCGGGCTTTCGCCAGCGAACGGACGGCATGAGCGAGATCGCGCAAGAAGTGTTTCGCCACGTCCGTCATTACGGAGAGTATCGCCGTTCGGGCGCGGCGAGTCCTCAGCGATCCGTGAGCATGGGGTGAGATGTGGGTGAAGCGCTCGAACAGGAAAGAATGGTGCGGAAAAGAGGACTCGAACCTCCACGGGATTGCTCCCGCCAGCCCCTCAAGCTGGTGCGTCTGCCAATTCCGCCATTTCCGCGACAGGGGCCCTCGGTGCCGGCCCGACAGACTGACAAGTATATCAACGGTCCAGGATTTCGCGCACTTTCTGGCACAGCACGGCCGGAGTGAACGGTTTTCTCAGCAGCGCGCCCCCTCCGTCGGTCGCGCCGTGCATCCCCGCCGCATCACCAAAATAGCCGGTCATGTACAAGACCTTGAGCGTCGGGCGGTCCTGGAGCAGGCGTTCGACCAGCTCCTTGCCGCCCATCTCCGGCATGATCACGTCGGTGAGCAGCAGATCGATCCGGTCCGGCCGAGCGGCGGCGAGTTGGATCGCCTCACGGCCGTTCTCGGCCGTCAGCACGTTGTAGCCGTTGGCGCGGAGGACGTTGACCACCAGATTGCGCACCGCGCTGTTGTCCTCGACGACCAGCACGGTCTCGTCTCCGGCTTGCGACGTCTTGACGGCCGCCGGCTTCTCGCCGCGACGACGCCCGTCGGCAGCCACCGACGGCAGGTAGATCTCGAAGCGCGTGCCCTTACCGAGCTCGCTGTGGAACGTGATGAAGCCGTGGCTCTGCAGGATGATGCCGTACACGGTCGACAGGCCGAGGCCCGTGCCCTTGCCCGGCTCCTTGGTCGTGAAGAACGGCTCGAAGATCCTCGACTGGACAGCGGGCGTCATGCCGACGCCCGTGTCGCTCACGACGAGTCGAACCCACGGTCCCGGCG
>SCUN01000130.1 GCA_004297655.1 Acidobacteriota bacterium
GCCGGCCACGCAGATCAGGAACGACTGCCAGAACGGAAAGCCTGTCCACCAGCCGACGATGACGAGGCCCGGCAGGACGAAGATGATCGCCGAGAGCGTGCCGGCCGCCGACGCGACCGTCTGCACGATGTTGTTCTCGAGAATCGACGAGTCCCTCACGAGGCTCAGGATCGCCATCGAAATCACGGCGGCGGGAATCGACGAAGCGAAGGTCAGGCCGACTTTCAGCCCGAGATACACGTTCGCGGCGGTGAACACGGTCGTGATCAGCGCGCCGAGGACCAGGCCGCGGATGGTGAGTTCTTTGGTCGCCATGGGCCGCGATGTTAACCCGAAGCTGGGCTATCGTGTCCCGCATGCGAAGCGGGATTCTGTTTCTTGCCGTCGCGGCGTTTCTGGCCGCCGGAGCTAAAGCTCCGGCCTACGTTCGTACAGGCGTAGGCCCGAGCTTCAGCTCGGGCATCGTGATTCGCGCGGGCCGCCTGTGGGACGGGTCGAAGACGATCAACAACGCGACGATCACGATCGAAGACGGCAAGATCACGAGCGTCGCCTCCGGACGGCCGAAGGTGGCGGCAGGCGCGACCGAGATCGACCTCTCCAGGTACACCGTCATCCCCGGCCTGATCGATCTGCACACCCACATGACGTACTACTGGGACCGGCAGCCGGGCACGCGCCCGCTCGGCCAGCCGCGGCGCACCGCCGCCCAGACGGCGGAGCTTGCCGCCGACAACGCGCGTCGCACGCTCGAGACCGGCGTCACGACCGCGCGCGACCTCGGCGCGTCGGGCGGCGCCGACTACCTGATGCGCGACGCGATCAACACCGGCCGCATGACCGGCCCGCGCCTCATCGTGGCCGGCGGCGGCGTCAACGCCGGCCGAGGCTCACCGCCCGAGACGCTCGCCCAGGCCGCGCGCGATCGCGTCACAGCCGGGTCGGACTGGGTCAAGGTCTACGCGTCGCGCGGCAGCTTTCAGAGCGTCGAGACGACGCAGACAATGACATTCGACCAAATGAAGGCGATCGTCGACGCGGCGCACGCGCTCGGTCACAAGGTCGCGATTCATTCCTACGGCGCCTCGGGCGTGAAGGACGCCGTACGCGCGGGCGCCGACAGCGTCGAACACGGCATCGAACTCGACGCCGAGACGTTCGCCGAAATGAAGCGCCGCGGCACGGTCTGGGTGCCGACGATCGATCACAACCAGTATTACGTCGACGCGCACGCCGACTACGGGTGGGCTGACGATGTCGTGCCGCCGCTGAAGGACTACATCGCGAAGAACCTCGAGTCGACGCGGCTCGCGTTCAAGGCCGGCGTGAAGATCGGGATGGGATCGGACGCGGTCTATTCGGGGTTCGGCCGGAACACCGGTGAACTCGGATGGTTCGTGAAGGCCGGCATGAAGCCCGCCGAGGCGCTCGCCACCGCGACGACGATCGCCGCCGATCTTCTGGGAATGAAGGATACGCTCGGCCGCATTTCGCCCGGATTCGTCGCGGATCTCGTGGCGGTCGACGGGAACCCGCTCGCGAAGATCGACGCGCTGTTCACGGGCGTCAAACTCGTCATCAAAGACAGCAAGATCGTCGTCGACAAACGCTAGCGATCGATTCGCGCGACGCCCTTTCCCGGCGACGGAAACCGCTCGAACACCGCGGGATCGTGACCGGGGACGACGAGCGACGGCGATGCCGCGAGCTGAAGCATGCGCGTCTGCGCCTTGAGATTGGATTCCGCATCGACGGTCTGGGCGATCGCGAGGTGCTTCTCCAGGTTCTCGTAGAGGTAGGCGTTATCCGACGCGATCACGACCGTGCCGCGGCGCGTGTTGATCGCGGCGTACTGCGACGCAAAGGTGTGTTTGCCGCCGGTGTACACCGTGATGCCCGGCAGAATCTCCTGGGCGTCGCCGTTGACGAGCGTCACGCGCGCGTCCTTCAGGGCCGCCATCATCTTCGCGTCGTCCGGATCCACGCCGCCGCGATGCAGCACCTCGCCGGCGGGGCCGATGTAGTACTCGTACTCGTCCTTCTGAATGTGAATCCGTGCGTTCGGAAAGAGATCGACGCCGTCCATGTGATCCCAGTGTGAGTGCGAGACGATGATGTCGGTGACGAGGTCGGCTTTGATGCCGAGGCCCCGTTCGATCGCTTCGGACGGCTTCACGAAGTCGCGCGGCTTCCACTGCTGAATGAACTTATCGCGGTAGAAACCTGCGTCAACGAGGACGGTCTTGCCGCCGCCGCGCGCGACCCAGACGGTAAACGCGATGTCGATCGAGCGGCTGTCGGTGACGCCGGCGACGAGGTTCTTCACGCCGTAGGGCGCGGACGCGAACTGGATGGCGTAGACCTCATAGACCGCGACGGGCGGCCGTTGAGCTGCGACAGCGCCAGTCAGCAGAAGCAGTAGGAGAAGCCCCGCGCCTCCGCGCCTCCGCGTGAGTACGAACCTCTTCACTTCCTGATCGCCTGCACAAACGCCGGAAGCCCGCCGACGATCGGCAGTTTCAGCGACGTGCCGTCGAGATCGACGGTGAGTTCGGTGCCCGGCGTCGGCCACAGCGTGAAGTCACGGTCGCTCGACATGATCATCAGCCCGATCTTTATGCCGGCCGGAATGATCTGATCGTCGGGCTGCAGCATGAACGTCAGCGACACGAACTCGCCCGGCTTGAGCGGAGTCCCGGGCGTCTTCGAGTGATAGTCGCCGCCGGTCGTGAGCGACTTCCAGTTCTGCGGATCCGCCCAGCCGCGTGTGATGAGATTGGACGTGCCGATCGGGCCGTCCGCCCACGGCAGCTGCACCAGCCACACGGAAAGATTGACGGCCGGTTTACTCGACGCCATCCGGATCGTGATCGTCGGCGTGCCTGAGATATGCACCGGCTGCGAGAGCGCCGGCGTCGCATAGATCAGGCGGTTCGCTGAGTTTTCCGCCTTCGCCAGCACTGCGCCGCTGAACTCGACGTTGTCGATCAACGTCTCGCGTCCCTGTTTGGGCGGCGCCGATGTCACAAGCCCGCCGTTCGTCAGACCACCCGCCGACAATCGCAGCGTCACCGACGCGGCCGCCGGATTCGGATAATCCGCGTACGGCGTCGGCGGCGGCGTCGCCGTAGCCCCACGACCGCGGCCGGAGCCCGCCGAAGCCGCTGCGCCAGCAGCGTTTGGCGAAGGCGGGGGCACCTCGCGCACGATCCAGGCCTTGGGCTCGTTCTCAACGCCGTTTTGAATGCCGTAGAGGTACCGCGTGAACCACTTGTTCATCATCTCGAGCGGCGGATTCCCGCCGTGTCCGCCCTGGTGGTAGTAGAACTGAAGCGGCACCTTGCCCTTGACGGCGAACGCAATGCGCGAGTCGTGCTCCGGCACGACGTTCCAGTCGTTGAACGCATGCGCCATCAGCACCGCGGCTTTGATCTTCCCGACTTTGGTGAGCAGATCGCGATCCGCCCAGAAGTCGTTGTAGTCGCCGTGCTGGCGGTCGCGCCCTTTCGCGAAGAGCCCGTCGCGGATGAGCGCGTCGCACTTGCCGCGCCGCGCCGGATCGCCGCTGTTGACGAAGTCGTACAGAAAGTCGATGTCCTCGCCAAGCCAGCCGCCGGGATGACGCACGAGGCCGTTGCTCCGGTAGTAGTGGTAGTAGGACGTGTTCGGCGCGACGGGAATGATCGCTTCGAGTCCGGCGACGCCGGTCGTCGCCGCCGCCACGGGAATTGTGCCGTTGTAGGACGTCCCCGTCATACCGACCTTCCCCGTGGACCATTTCGCGGTGACGAGATCGGCGTCCGTGCCGTCGATCTTCGAGAATCCTTTCGCGCGTCTGTTGAGCCAGTCGATGACGGCCTTCGGCGCCAGTTCCTCCGGCGCGCCGCCGACGGTGACGCAGCCCTGCGACAGGCCCGTGCCCGGCGCCTCCGAGTGCACCACCGCGAATCCGCGCGGCACCCACGTCGTCACCAGCGACGCCGACACCGCCGGCTTGATCGGTTTGAAGTCGATCGACGGCTGGTGCGTGCGGGCAGGCGGCTCGGCGCCGACTTCCTGCTTGACGTTCCACAGGAATTCGCGCGGACCCGACGTGCCGGAAAAATACGGCGATGATTCGTAGATCACCGGCACGTGGAGGCCTTCGGTGTCGGTCTGCTTTGGCCGAGTCACATCGACGAACATCCGATCGCGTTTGCCGTCGGCGTCCGAGTCGAACTCGGTTTCGACCCACAGCGTCTCGCGGATCCACGACCCGGCGTCCTGGAACGCGGGCACGATCTGCGCCTGCCCGTCAACGAACACCGGCTTGGCCGGCTCAGTTTGCGCGCCGCGAACGACGGAAAGGGCGCTGACGCCGGAGAGGATCACCAGAACAAGACGTTTCATGGCAGGGATTATAGAATCGCGGCGGGTGACGTTGGGGCGAATGCTCGTCGGACTTTCGGTGGCCTGGCTCGCGGCCTGCGGCGGGTCGTCACCGTCGGCGCCGGCGACCAGCTCGAACACGTCGCCGGGCTCGGGCTTCCCCGCCGGCACGCTCAGCCTGACCGTATCGCCCATCGACCAATCGAAGATCCGCTGGATCACGCCGCTCGGCAACCTGAACCCGCCGAGTCACACGCTGCCGACTGATCACATCTACTTCTATTTCGCGAATCCCAACATCGGCGAATCGCCGGCCGCGCTGCGCACGCCGTTCTTCGCGCCCGGTTCAGGCACGGTGTTCTCGGTCATCGGCGGCGCGGCCGGCCAGGAATCCAAGATCTTCATCCGCCAGACGGCGACATTCTGGTACTACGTCGATCACGTGATCCTGTCCGCGCCGATTTCGCAGGGCGCGGTCATCACCGCCGGGCAGGTGCTCGGCACGACGGGCAGCGCCTTCGGCGTGGATCTCGGCGTGGTCAACGAATCGCTCACCGTCGCCTTCATCAATCCGGCCCGCTACGCGCAGGGCGACTCGCTGCACTGCGACGCGCCGCTGAAGTACTTTTCCGAACCGATCCGCAGCCAGCTCTACGGGCGCGTCCAGCGCCTCGGCTCGGAGCTCGACGGCACGATCAACTACGACGTCGCGGGCCGATTGTCCGGGAATTGGTTTGCGACCGTCGACGCGTCGCCGATGTCGTTTGCGAAGGACACGTACGACCCGAACCGCGTGCGGATCTCGATCGGCAGCGGCACCTTCCCCGGCGTCTACGCCATCATGTCGACCGATCCGGCGCCGCAGGACGTCTCGGTGGCGTCCGGGCGCCTGATGTACTCCATGAGCCGATCGGTCTCCGGACCGGAGCCGGGGTCGAGCACGGCCACGCACTACCTGCTCGTGCAGATGACCGACGACACGCACATCCGCACTGAGATCTCGACCTCACCGCTGTCAGATTTTTCATCCGCCGCCCGCACCTGGGCGCGGTAGGCCGGGGCTTCAGCCCCGGCTACTTCGCGCAGCTCTTCGCGTCGGCCAGCATCGGCCTGAGGAACGTTGTGTTCAATCCGCCGCCACCGCCGCGCCCGCCGCCGCCGAAGCCGCCGCCAAACCGGCCGGCGCCCGTGAAGATGAACGTGCTCGTGTCGTCGAGCGGCAACTGCGCGACGTTGCACAGGAACACATCCTCGACGCCGTTGCGGTTGAGGTACTGCTCGACGTTCGACAGGTAGAACGCTGACACGACGGCGCCCTGCTCCTTCAACCACGCGCCTACGCCGCGAATCGCTTTCGATCCGGCGAAGTCGCCGACGACGGGCAGGATGAGGTTGCGCTCTTCCATGTCCTTCATCGCCTTCCAGTTCTCCTCGTTGGCCAGAAAGCCACGATTGAGACCGGTGCCGTCATCGAGCGCCTGGATATCCGCGTAGGTGCTGCCGAATCCGCCGCGTCCGCCGCCGCGCGAGCCGCGGCCCGCCATGTTGTAGGTCAGGTTCGGGCCGCCGTTGTAGAACGCGGTCTTGTACACGTAGTCGATGCCATTGAGGTCGTCGGCGTGCAGCGCGAAGCCGTGCTTGACCGTCAACTGATCGGCGACGTCCTTGAAGTTCTTCGTGTAGATCTCCTCGGTCGGCGACACGTTCTGGAACGCCGCCATGATCGCCGCAATGGACGATGCCGGCGTGACGCCTTCGGGCTTTGGACGGCAGAAGAGCCGAGACAGGAAATCCACACGGTCGCTCGACATCTCGAAGATCGCTTTGTAGAGCAGTTGCTCGTGCAGATTGCCCCGCCGCACGTCGAAGATGATCGCGAGCTGCGGCTTGAGCGCGAGGATGTACGGATAGTTCTGCTCCGGCCCGACGCCGAGGTAGATCCGGCCGGCCTTCGCCGTCTTGATCAGCTCGGGAATCACCGCCTGGTAGCCGCGCTCGTTCGACAGGAAGTTGTCCGACTGGAACTCGCCGTTCGGCTCGGAGAACCGCTCGCTCAGCGCCCAGAAGTCCTTGTCGCTGAGACGCGCGGGGATCTCCGCCCGGACGGGCGCGAGCACCAGCAGCGCCGCACAGGCCAGAACGGCGGCGGACGTTAGACGTCGGACGACCGGACGCGGGCCTCTCACTTGATCGCCGCCCCTTTCTTCGTTTGCGGCAACCCGTTCTTCATCCATTCCATCTCAGGCCCGCCCTTGAGGTAGTGGTCGAAGTACTGCTTCATGCGCGTCAGAAAGTCGATCTGGTTCGCCTTGATCGCCAGATGGTGCGGCTCGTTCGGATACGACAGGAAGATCACGTTCTTCCCCATCTTCCGCGCGGCGGTGTAGTACTCGAGGCCCTGATTCCAGTCCACGGCGCCGTCGGCCGTGCCCTGCATGATGAGAAACGGCGTCTGGATCTTCGCGACGTTGAAGACCGCCGATTGGCTCTCGTAGAGCGCCGGCGCGTTCCACGGCGTGACGTTCGCGCCCATTCGGCCCTGGCTCGTCTCGAGAATGCCGCCGTTCCACGCGCCGTTCTGCTTGTACAGAATGTTGTACATGCTCGTTAGGTTCGTGAGCGGCGCGCCGGTCACGACCGCCGCGAACATGTTCGTTTGCGTCACGATGAATGACGACTCGTAGCCGCCCCAGCTGTGGCCCTGTAGCCCGATGTGCGCCGGATCCGCGTAGCCGAGTTCGATCACCTTCTTCACCGCCGCCGTCACGCAGTCGAGCGCCGACGATCCGGGCTTGCCGATGTCATAGACGATGTCCGGCTGGAGGACGAGGTAGCCGTCGCTGGCGTACGTGCTCATGTGCGGGCGGTCGTCGTACACGGGCATCGAGAACTGATGATGCGTGTTCGACATGATCTCGTAGATGTACACGAGCATCGGGTACTTCTTCCCCGGCTCGTAGCCCGCGGGCAGCGTGAGCGTCGCCTGCAGCTTCTTGCCCTTGCTGTTCGCGTAGTCGATCAGCTTCTTCGAGCCCCACGCGTAGTCCGCGATCTGCGGGTTGGCATCGGTCAGCTTCTTCGCGCCCGAGAACTGGGCGTTCGTCGCCCAGACATCCGGCGGCTGCGTGAACGTCTGCTGCGTGAAGAGCACGCGATCGCCGGATTTCGATTTCTGCGCGCCGCCGATGTTTGCGTCGGCCCAGATGAGCGGCGCCGGCTGACCGCCGCCGGCCGGCATCTGCCAGTACCCCGACTTCTTCGTCCAGTCGCCGTAGGCCGTGAGCGCGAGCGGCTTCGAGAGATCGACGCCCGTGTTGCCCGCGCCGCCGAATCGCCCCCCGCCCTGGAACTGATCGTCGGGCGCCGGCATCGGGTCCGTGTCGTCGCGATAGAGATCCGGGTCTGACGTGTTGAGCGCCGTCGCCAGGCGCAGCACCACGGAGTCCTTCGCGCCGGCGCCGGCTGTCAGCATCGTGCCCTTCGCGCCATCGAGCGGGAGCGACCAGAGGTCGTATTTGTCATACAGAAGGACCGACTTCCCGTCCTTCGACCAGCCGGCCAGTCCCCAAATCGACTTCTCCGCCGCATGGTCATCGTCAGTGTTGATGAAACTCTTGGTCGCAGCGTCGACGGTGACCTTTTTGCCGCTCGCGAGGTTGTGCGCGATGACGTGCGCGTTTTCCAGGTAGAGGAACCACTGGCTGTCGGGCGACGTGCCGAACGTTCTGAGCAGCCGCTTGCCGATCAGCGTGCGCGCGCCGGTGGACGTGTTGATCGCGTAGTAATCGGCGCGGGACGGCTGGCCCTCGCTGAAGTCATGTTCGTAGGGATTGCTGTCCGCGCCCGTCGCCCACTCGTCGTTGGCGGTCGGCGAGACGTTCGGAATCGTATCGTCCGCGAGCCGGACGAACTTCTTCGACGCAAGATGCAGCACCGACGCGAATGTGGCACGCCGCGCCTGCGCGATCCGCAACATCTGCTCGGACTGCAGCTCGGTGTCCTTCCAGTGCCAGATATCCAAATTGGCTTTCTCTTCAGTTGCAGGCGTACCTGCTGACCCGGCACCGGCGGCACCAGCGGCACCCGCTGAACCAGGCGCACCGGGGGCGGCGTCCGCTTGCTCTTTGATCCCGAAGAACACCTTCGAGCCGTCTTTGCTCCAGCGCGGCGCGGTGAACTCGCTCAGCACGAATCCGGCCGGCGCCGATGAGTCCTTCGAGAGATCCCACTCGGTCTTGGCCGCTGACGCGTCGCTCCAGACGAGCAGCGTGTTGTCCTTCAGCTCCTTGCCCGCCGGCTTTTCACCGCGCAGCACGAGGAGACCCTTCGAGTCGGCGCGCCACGTCAGCGCGTCGTACTCCTTCGCCGCGTTGTCGAGCGCGCGGATCTCGCCGGTCGCGAGCGTCGTCAGATACACGCCGTTGCCCATCTTGCCCGCGGCGTCGATCGAGTAGGCGAGCAGTTTGCCCGAGTCGTCGAAGTCGTACTGGTAGACGTTGCCGATGTTCTGGTTCGTGCCGGTGGAGAGTTTCCGGAGAATGAGATCCGTGCCGCGCCGCGTCGTGTCGCCGGGCGTGCCGTTCATCTTCACGGCGATCCACTGCGAGTCCTTCGAGAACTGAAACCCGCTCGCGTTGGGCAGGGAGTACTTTTCGCCATTCGTCAGATCCAGAATCTCCAACCTGCGCACCTGAGCACCTGCGGCACCCGCGGCACCTTGCGCACCAGCGCGCCCGGCACGGCCTCGTCCGGCGGCTGCCGGATTGACGAAGTACGCAACGTAGTGGCTGTCGGCCGAAAACTGCACGGCCCCGCCTCCGCCACCGGCGCCTCCGCGGCCGCCGCCGCGGGCGCCGCCGGCCGCCGATCCGGTCGAGATCGTGTAGCTCGCGGGGCCGTCGAACTGCTTCACGAAGAGCGTGTCGTCGCCGTCGTTGGGCGAGTACGTGTAACTCACCCACTTCCCGTCGTCGCTCATCACCGTGGACGTCACGCGTTTCCACGACGGGTAGTCGGCCAGCGTCAGCACCTTCTTGCCGGCCGTCGCCGAACCCTGATCGGGCGACGCCTTCATCAACGCGGCCGGCGCGAAGATCAGCACGACACCGAGGGCGAGCAGCAGTTTCTTCATGAGCGGGGCTCCTCCGAGTGGGCCATTCTCACACAGGGTGACGCACGGCGGAGGCGGGAAAACGGCTGTGACAGAATGCCGGCGTATGTGCCGCCGAGCCGCGCTCGCCGCCTGTTCGCTCTTCATTCTGTTGACCGCCGCCATGGCACAAACTCCCCGGATCTATTGGGCCGATGAAGTACCAGCGGGCTGGACCGGCAAACCGGCGCCGGAACTGCTGACCGTCCCCGAGCGGACGCGTTTCACGAGAACGACCTCGACGATCCAGCTGCACGAGTGGATCGCGGCGCTCAAGCTGAAGTCTGAGAGTCTTCACGTAGTGAGTATGTTCACGAGCCCGCGCGGCAAGGTGTCGCCGGCGATCGTGATCGGCCAGCCGCGCGTGACCTCGCCCCAGCAGGCGCGCGCGTCGGGCAAGCCAGTGGTGTTCCTGCTGGGGAACATCCATCCGCCGGAACCGGAGGCGGCCGAAGCGTTGATGTTGGTCGCGCGCGATCTGGCAACGGGCAAGCGCC
>SCUN01000131.1 GCA_004297655.1 Acidobacteriota bacterium
GGTCGCCAGCGTTGAGTGCTGAACGCCGGCCGTTCGCACGCCGCGCTCGCGCGCCGCAAGCACGAGCAACTTCTCCCAGGGCTGATTCTCGAACGGAAACACGACCCACTCGAGCGCCTCGTCCGTCAGCATCTTCCGGGCGCATTCATAGAAGTGTCTGTACCGGCACCACTGCGCGCGCGCGGCGTCTCGCCAGTATTCCCGGCACGCCAGATGATCGACGCGCAGACCGGCGATGAGCGGCCAGGTCCGCACGCGCGGCCGCCACATCGCGAACAACGACCTGATCACCGCGCCGGCGGAACTGTCGAGAATGAGCGGACGGAAGTACTGCCGCCTGGCCGCCAGCTCCGCTTCGAATCCGCCGCGCTCGGGCGGCGAGAAGAACATCACGCGATGTCCGCACTCGCGAAGCAGATCGTCCATGCCCGGCAAAAGCGCGTCGGCATACCCGCCCGCATCCCGGAGGCACCGCGTCATGGGATACGTGTAGATCGCCGCGGTCGCACGCGGCACCGCCGCCGCGCGGCCAGTGAAGCGCCGCTGACGCCGCCACGACCCGAGTGTCTGTCCCAACCAGGCCAGCCGCCGCGCCGTTCCCAGCACGAAGGCGCCGATCTTTGCGGCCGCGAGCGGACGACGCCGGCAACGCACGCCACGAGGCGCGTTGGCGTCGGCGATCTGATGGGCCAACCAATCGTCCTCGACGACGAGCGTCAGATCGGCCCCGTGATCGAGCGCCTCGTCAATCAGCTCCTGCGCCGCCTTCAGATAGCAGACCAGCAGGAAGAGATCGCTCGCGCCCCAGACTTTCCACGAGAATGTCGTCGACCACCACGACACCGCGTCCGGCTCGGCGGCACCGATATCCGCAACAAAATCCAGGAACGGCTGCCGCAATTCACGCGCGATGACCTGGAGGCCGCGGCCCAGCGGCTCGCGTGGCCGGGCCCGAACCGCTTCGACCCGACGGCGCAACGTCACGCTCTTGCCCAGGTACACCCATCGTCCTTGCCCGTCGCGACCGGCAGCGGCCGTCGCCGGCGTGACAACCTCGATGAGTGGGGTTCCGCTCACGTCGGCAGCGACGGGTCCACCTGGATCATGACCTTCAGGTGCGTTCGAGCTCGCGCCAGCTCCCACGCGGCGGCGAACTCCGGCAATGTCAGCACGGCACGGCGAAATGCGCTCACGTCAACCGACGGCAGCGTCGCCACCGCTTCTTCGAAATCCTCCGCGGCGCTTCCAACGGATCCGACGACGGTCTTGTCATATCCGACGATCGTCTCGAAACTGAAGTCACGGCGGGCGTACGGCAGACCGAGCAGCAGCAGGACGCTCCCGGGCGATGACCGCTCGAGGATCGCCGTCAGCGCATCAGGATCGCCCGTCGCTTCCACGACGGCATCGAATGCCGCCAGTTCGTTCAAGTCGCTGGCGGTGGCGATCCCGCTGCCGTCGAACAGCGCGAGCCTCGCGGGGCTGCGGTCGAACACCGTGACGGCATGCCCGCGGCTGGTGAGTACCCTCGCCGACAGATGACCGATCGGCCCCCCGCCGACCACCGCGATGCGCTGCGGCTCGGCGCCCGCCGCGCACGCGCGCCGCAAACGCCGCAGCCCCTTGAGGACGACGGCGATGGGCTCGCAGAGGCACGCGTCCCTGAGCGTCAGCTCCGCGGGAATCCGGTGCACGAATCTCGCCGGCGTGATCATGTACTCCTGGCTGCCGCCATCGCGCCGGATCACGCCGACCTCCGCGCGCGACGCACAGCCGATCGGGTTGCCCCGCCGGCACGCCTCGCACTCGCCACAACTCTGAATGCACTCGACGACGACGCGGTCACCGGGCTTCAGGTCGGTCACGCGGGAGCCGACCGAGGCGATCGTGCCGGAGAATTCGTGACCGGGCACGATCGGGTACTTCGCCTCGCCTTTCTTGTAGTACCCGAGTTCGCCATCGAGGATTTCCAGATCGGTGGCGCACACGCCGACGAACGCCACGCGGACGAGCACTTCGCTCGGCCGCGGCGCCGGCGTCGGCACATCGTCGAGCGACGCGTGTCCGGCGCTGTGAATGACCACGGCCTTGTGCGCTTTCGAGAACAGCATCGACGCGCGTGTCGTCGGGTTCTCCATGAGCGCGCCCGACCAGACGCCGGTCGCCGTGCCCATGAGCTTCTCGTAGCGGAACCGCGCGATCTCGGCGGCCCGCCGGCCGAGGGCGCCTTCGCGCGCGGCCGCAAGCAGGTCGCCGCCAAACGCGCGCGCTTCGCTCCACACTTCAGCCGGCAGATTGCGGCGGCTCTTCACGCCGATCCATTTCGCGGCCTGGCCTTCGCGATAGTACCGGCGCCGCACCTGCGGCCACGTCTCGTCGTGGATGTGGGCGATGCCGGCGGTCGGCTGGTACGCCACCTTGTAGCCGCGTTCCATCCAGTACTTGGCCCACGCGATGTCTTCGAGGCCCGGCAGCGTCTCGTCGAACGGCTGCCGCTCCCACAGATCACGACGGATCCCGGAGTTGGCGTTATTAGCAAAGAACTGCGGCGGCGCGAGGGCGCGAGGCTCGAGGCCGAATGTCCGCTCGAAATCGCGAAGCTCGCCGTACTTCGACTCGGCCACACCCCGCTGCATGCCGTACACCATGGCGGTCTTGTCGTCGCGCAGGGGCGCCACGAGTTCCTTCAACCAGTGGCTCGACAGCGGCCGCGTGTGCGCCGACACGATCGCAATGAAGCGGCCGGAGCTGTGCCGAATGCCCTCGTTCAGCGAGTGACCGAACGTGAAATCCTCGGGTCGCACCTGCACGAGCTTCGCGCCGCGCCGTTGACCGATCTCGCGTGTGTGAT
>SCUN01000132.1 GCA_004297655.1 Acidobacteriota bacterium
TCTGTCCCTGCACTTCAGGGACAGACCCCTTCTTCCCTCGTCCGCCTGTCCGAGATTGCCGCCGACGACGGACGGAAGATGCTGGCGCGCGCCGAGAAGGAAGGTTGGGAAGGCCTCATCGTCAAAGACGGCCAGTCGCTGTATCACAGCGGGCGGCGAACGCCGGCGTGGCGCAAGTTGAAGCTGCTGCAGATGCAGGAGTTCGTGATCGGCGGCTGGACCGCGCCGCAAGGATCGCGCTCGCACTTCGGCTCGCTGCTGCTCGGCTACTGCCAGCACGGCGCGCTGGTGTTCGCCGGCAGCGTCGGCACCGGGTTCAATCAGAAGGAGCTCGACAAGCTCGCCGGGCTCTTCGCCAAGCGCGCGGCCGTCTCGTCGCCATTCTCCAATCGCGTCGTGAGCAACGAGAAGCCGCACTGGCTCCGGCCGGATCTGGTCTGCCAGGTGAAGTTCATCGAATGGACGGGTGAAGGCCTGCTGCGTCAGCCGGTGTATCTGGGGCTGCGTGACGACAAGAACGCCAAGGAAGTCACGGCAGAACGCAAAGAAACGAAGCACCAGAAAAACCCTGGAACTATGGAACACGGGAACCCTGGAACCGTCGCCGAGCAACTGAGTGATCTTGAGAGGCGTAGGCGAGATGGCGAGTTGCTCTTACCAAACGGCGACAAGCTGCGCGTGACCAACCTCGCGAAGATTCTCTGGCCGAAGATCGGCGCCACGAAGGGCGAGTTGCTCAGGTACTACGCGGACGTCGCGCCGATGATCCTGCCGGCGGTGGACGACCGCCCGCTGGTGATGAAGCGGTCGCCGAACGGCGTCGACAAGCCGTTCTTCTATCAGCAGCATCATCCGGAAGAACCGCCCAAGGGCGTTCGCCGATTCAACGACGGCGACGAGGAACGGCTCGTCGGCGGATCGCTCACCACCCTCCTCTATATGTCGCAACTGGCGGCGATTTCCCAGGATCCGTGGTTCTCGCGCGTCGCCGACCTGAAGCACATGGACTACGCCGCAATCGACCTCGATCCCGGCGATCACGCGACGTTTCACGACATCGTGGACGTCGCGCTCGCCGTCGGGGAGGAACTCGACCGGCTCGACATTCCGTCGGTGCCGAAGACGTCCGGGTCGGCCGGGCTGCACATCTACATCCCGCTGCCGAAGAAGACGACGTATGAAACCGGCCAGCTGCTCTGCCACGTGATCGCGACGCTCGTGTGCGCCAAACTCCCGAAGCGCGCGACCATCGAGCGGATGGTCAAGAAGCGCAATCCGAAGCACGTGTACGTGGACTACCTCCAGAACATCCTCGGCAAGACGCTCGCGACGGCGTACTCGGCGCGCGCGAGTGAATTCGCCGGCGTCTCGACGCCGCTCGCGTGGAAGGAAGTCAACCGGCGGCTCGACCCGAAGGACTTCACCATCCGCACGGCGCCGAAACGATTCAGCGACGTCGGCGACCTGTGGAAAGCGCTCCGAACCGGCAAGCCGGTGAACCTCACGCGCGTCCTCAACAAACTGAAATGATCGTCATCACGCGCTTCGCGCCGTCGCCGACCGGGTACCTGCACCTGGGGCACGTGCGCAATGCGATTGAGGTCTGGAACTTCGCGCGCGAACACGGCGGCAAAGTGCTGCTGCGCATCGAAGACCACGACCGCCAACGGTCGAAGCCGGCGTTTGAGGCCGCGATCCGCGAGGACCTCGCCTGGCTCGGCTTCGCGCCCGACGCGGAAGTGCCGCGACAAAGCGAGCGCGACGCGGCGTACCGCGAGGTACTGAGCGGCCTGGTCGCGCAGGGCCTCGTGTACGGCTGCACCTGCACGCGCGCGGAAATTATCAATTCTCACTACGAAGGCACGTGCCGAAATCTCACAATCGGATTGCGCCCGGACGTCGGCTGGAGAATCCGAATCGAGCCTGGGGTCGAGCTGTTCGATGACCTTCGAATAGGACCACAACAACAGGACCCCTCTGCGCAATGCGGCGACCTGCTGATTCGCGACCGGCTCGGCAACTGGACATATCAGTGGGCGGCGACGATAGACGACTACCTGCAGGGCGTCACGCACGTGATCCGCGGCGAAGATCTCCTCGACTCGACGGGCCGCCAGATCCGCCTCGCCCGCCTGGCCGGCCGGCCCGAACCGGCCACGTTCCTGCACCACGCCCTGATCATGCGGTCGCCCGGAAAGAAGCTGAGCAAGTCCGACGGCGACACCGGCATCCGTGAACTACGTGCGCGAGGGTTTTCCAGAGAGGACGTGACCTCCATGGCCCTCCACGGCCCTCCAAGGTGACTGCTTGTTAAGAGTTCGCTAAATCCCTCCGGCCCGGCGCCAACCGCCCGCCAACTCGCTACGATGGACCGTCCAAGTTCCGCGAGGTCCGTTATGCGCAAAGTCACGTTGCTTTCACTCTTCGCCGCCGCCGTATTCGCCGTGGCCGTGTCCGCCGAGCAAGTGCAGGTCGGACGCCCGCCGCAGATGCCGCCGCGCGATCCGAACCAGCCGCAGCAGATGCCGAAAGGCACGGCGTCGATCTCGGGCAACGTCGCCTCGTCCAACAACGGCCGCCCGATGCGCCGCGCGACGGTGCGGATCACGAGCACGACGTCGCCGATGTCGCGCACCGCGTTGACCGATGAGAAGGGCAACTTCGAAATCAAGGACCTCCCCGCCGGCGAATTCAATCTCCGCGCGTCGAAGCCGGGCTATCTCGAGTCCATCTACGGCCAGAAGAACCCGGGCAGCGGCCGTCCCGGCACGCCGGTCTCGCTCAAAGAGGCCCAGCACCTTGAACGCGTGAACCTCGTTATCCCGAAAGGCGGCGTCATCACGGGCGCGATCGTCGACGACGTCGGCGAGCCGACGTTCGGCGTGACCGTGCGCGCGCTGCGTTGGACCTGGAGGAACGGCGAGAAGACGCTCGTCGCCGCCGGCAACGCGACGACCGACGATCGCGGCATCTACCGCATCCCCACCCTCAGCCCCGGCGACTACATCGTCATGGCCACGCCGCGGGCCGATTCGGTCAGCGACGAGATGATCGCGGTCGAGAAGATGGCGGCGGAGATGTCCGGCCGCGCCGGCGGTGGCGGTGGGGGCGCCATCAGCATTGCCGCGGCAGGCGTGCCGAGCCTGATGTCGTCGGGCGACGAGCCGCCGAGCACCGGGTTTGCACCGGTGTTCTATCCGGGGACGACGCTGTCGAACACCGCGACCTCGGTGACGATTGGCCCGGCTGAAGAAAAGATCGGCATCGACGTGCAGCTCCAGCTCGTGCCACTCGGCACGATCACGGGCACGGTGGTCGGCGATCTGAAGGCGATTCAATCCACGACGGTGCAGTTGAGCGATGCCAACACCGGGCTTCCCGGTCTCGTCGCCCGCACCGCGCGGCCGGACGCCAACGGCAAGTTCACGTTCACGGGCGTCGCGCCGGGCGCGTACAACCTCACCGCGAAATCCGGCGGCAACACGACGTTCGTGTCCGCCGACGGCGATCGCACGATGATGTTCGTCACGCGCGAAGTGCGCGCCGATCGATCCGGTGGCCCGGGCCCGGATCCCGGCCCGCCGGCGCCGCCGATGTGGGCGAAGAGCGACGTCTCGGTGGATGGCCGCACGAAGACCGATGTCGCGCTCGTGCTGCAGCCGGGCATGACGGTCGCGGGCCGCGTCACCTTTGACGGCACGGGCGAGATCCCGACCGACTTCACGCAGGTGCGCGTGCTCCTCGGCACCGCGACGGCCAACGGCATCATCAGCGGTTCATCGATGGGCAGCGTCAACGCCGACGGCACGTTCCGCATCAACGACGTGCTGCCCGGGAAATACCGCGTGAACGCCACGCCGCCGCGTGGCTGGCGCGCCAAGACGGTCGACGCCGCCGGCAGGGACGCGCTCGACTTCCTGCTCGACGTGCAGCCGCAGGACGACCTGTCGAACGTCACGATCACGTTCACCAACAAGCCGGCCGAGCTCACCGGCACGCTCACCGACCAGTCGGGCCAGCCGACGGCCGACTACACGATCGTGCTCTTCGCGGCCGATCAGAAATACTGGACGCCGCAGTCGCGCCGGATCCTCACCACGCGGCCCGCGACCGACGGCAAGTTCTCCTTCCGCGACCTCCCGCCGGGCGACTATCGCCTCGTCGCGCTCGACGATGCGGAGCCGGGGTCGTGGTTCGATCCGGAGTTCCTGAAACAACTCGTGCAGGCGTCGATGTCGCTCACGATGACCGAAGGGCTGAGAAAAACACAGGATCTCCGGGTCAATAAATAACTACGTCCATATCCCGACGACGTCGACGATTTTTCCGTCGGCGTCGAACCGGAAGACGTTGGTCCCCTTCGCCAGCGTCTTGCCTTCGGGGCCGGGCACGTTCCAGTCCACGAGCGCCGTGCCGAGGCAGTGTTTCGGCTCGCCTTGCCGGTGCAGCTTCATGCCGGGCATGAACTTCTGCGCGGCGCCGGCGTGGCGGGTGATCTCGTCGATGCCGTCGAGCATGCTGTAGCGGTCGCCGAAGCGGACGCCGGGGGCGGCGATCGCTTCGAACGCGCGCTTCCGCTTCGCGTCGTCCGGCTCCACCCACGCGTCGAACCACGCGTCGCTGATCGATCCGGCGTTGGCGTTGACGCTGTTGGCCACGGTGTTGGCGAAGAGCGACAACTGATAGCGCCATCCCTGGATGTGCTCGTCGCGCGAGGCCGCGGTCGGCAGCACGTGCGTGAGCGTGAGGCGCGTGCCGTTCGATTCGCGCGCGAGCGCGATCGTCACGCGCGACGATCCTGGCGGCACGGGCGATCCGGCCGTGTGGTAGCCGTAGGTGAAGACAATACGCGTGGGCGCGGTGATTTCGAGGACTTCGCCGGAGGCTTCGACGTTGCCTGGGTGTTTCACGTAGACCTTCCCGCCGGGCCGCGGGTCGATCGTGGAGCCGGCGCCCCACCACGACGCCCAACGGGCGCTGTCCTGGAAGAACGCGAAGACGGTTTCGGGCCTCGCGTTGATGAAGACGGAACGATCGAGGGAATGCGTTTCTGTGGTCATGGGTCAGTCCTTCGTTGGCGTGGCGCGCGGTCGTGACGGACGTCCTTGCCGGGGGCCGCGTCGGGACTCTTCGAGTTCGGCGGCGAGTTTGAGCTTCCAGAGTGCGTGGCCCCACATCGATTCGAGTTCGGCCGCGAGCGGCCCGAGGGCGGCGCGTCGCGCGCGGTAGTAGCGGTGCTGGCGGTGGCGTCGGTGTTCCACGAGCCCTGCTTTCTCGAGTGCCTTGAGCTGGAGCGACACGGCGCCGAACGTGACGTCGGGCATCGCTCGATGGATGTCGCCGGCCGCGCGCTCATCATCCCAGACGAGGCGCAGGATCTCGCGCCGGCGAGGCGACGCGATCGCGGTGAGAGTGTCGGCGTCCATGAACAATACTTTAGATCAAACTAAAATATCTGTCAACCATGTTAAGTTGTCCGGCGGAATCACATAGAGTTCGATGCCTGACCGGTACCGACTGGTTATCGAGGCAGCGCCGTTGGGAGTCATCCTCATCGACGCGGGCGGCCGGATTGTGCTCGCCAACGCCCGAGCCGGACAGATGTTCGGGTACATCCCCGACGAACTCGCGGGAAAGCCGATCGAAGTGCTCGTGCCCGCCGCCTCGCGCGAGCATCACACGGCGATGCGCGATCACTTCAACCAGTCCCCTGCCACGCACATGATCGGCGACGGCCGCGAGCTGCACGGCCTGCACAAGAACGGCTCGTTGATCCCGGTCGAGATCGGGCTGAACCCGGTGGTGATCGACGACCGCCGCTTCGTGATCGCCGGCGTCGTCGACCTCACGAAGCGGCGCGAAGCCGAGTCGGCTCAGCGCGCGGCCGATGAGCGATTCCGGCAAATCGCGGAGAGCATTCAGGAAGTTTTCTGGATGACCGACGTCAAGACACGCCGGCTCGAGTACGTGAGCCCGGGCTACGAGCGCGTGTGGGGACGCACCTGCGAATCGCTGTATGCCAATCAGAAGGACTGGCTCACCGCGGTGCATCCGTCGGATCAGGCGAGAGTCCGCGAGGCGATGCAGAACCCGTCGCGCGAGATCGAGTACCGCATCCATCGCCCGGACGGCGAGCTGCGCTGGATCCGCGACCGGTCCTTCCCGGTGAGAAACGCCGACGGCGAGCTCATCCGCATCGCGGGGATTTCCGAAGACATCACCGAGCGCCGCACGCTCGAGCGCGAGTTGCGGCAGGCGCAGCGGATGGAATCGATCGGCCTGCTCGCCGGCGGCGTCGCGCACGACTTCAACAATCTGCTCACCGTCATCGGCGCGAGCGCCGAGATGCTCGAGGAAGAATGCGCGGGCCGCGAGCCGGCGCACGCGCTCGTGACCGACATCCAGCACGCCTCGCAGCGCGCGGCGGGCCTCACCCGCCAGCTCCTGGCCTTCAGCCGTCGCGACGTCATCGATCCGCGCGTCACCAGCCTCAACGCCGTCGTCGCCGACACGGAGAAGATGCTGCGCCGATTGATCGGCGAGGATCTCGAGCTCACGACATCCGCGGATCCTGGCGCGCCGCCGGTGCTGATCGATCCGGACCAGTGGTCGCAGGTGTTGATCAACCTGGCGGTGAACGCGCGCGACGCGATGCCGTCGGGCGGGCGCCTCAGCATCGCCACGCGCGATGCGCGTATCACCCACGACGAGTCGCACCACCACGCGCGGCTGCGGCCGGGTCATTACGCGATGCTGGAAATCACCGACACCGGCTCCGGCATGACGCCGGAGGTCCGCGCGCGCATTTTCGATCCGTTCTTCACGACCAAGGAAAAAGGCCACGGCACGGGCCTTGGCCTGTCGGTCGTGCACGGCATCGTGCAGCAGTGTCACGGCCACGTCGACGTCGAGAGCGAAGTGGGCGCCGGGACGACGTTCCGGATCTATCTGCCGGCGTCGGCGCCGGTGGACGCGGCGCCGGCCGTCGCATCACCCACCGTGGCGCGCGGCCACGGGGTCATTCTCCTCGTGGAAGACGAGGCCGCGGTGCGCACGGTCGCGGCCCGCTTCCTCCGCCGCGCCGGCTACACCGTCGTCACGGCCAACAACGGCCACGAGGCGATCCGGATGCTCGACGAGCTGGCCGAGCCGGTCGATCTGCTGATCACCGATGTCGTGATGCCCGGCGCCGGCGGCCGCGCGGTCGCCGACGCGATGCACGCGCGCTTCCCGACCACGCCGGTGCTCTACACGAGCGGCTACACCGAGCAGGCGGTGCTGCACCACGGCGTCCGCCGCACGGAGGTGGCGTTCATCTCGAAGCCGTACTCGTCGAAGTCGCTCGTGGAGAAGGTGGCGGAGCTTGTGAAGGGCTGATTCCGTACGCTACGATGAACATCTTGTGCGCCCGTAGCTCAGCTGGATAGAGCGCCGGGCTTCGAACCCGTAGGTCGGAGGTTCGAATCCTCCCGGGCGCACTTGGTCGCCCGCTTCGCTACTCAGGGCAGAGGGCACAAGGCAGAGGGCAAAGGTAAGGAAAGCGCGCCCGTAGCTCAGCTGGATAGAGCGACGGCCTCCGGAGCCGTAGGTCGCAGGTTCGACTCCTGCCGGGCGCACCATGGTCGCCCCCTTCGCTACTAAGGGCAGAGGGCACAGGGCAAAAGGCAGAGGTCAGGTAGATAGTTCGTCTTTCGTTTCATTCGTGGGCCCGTAGCTCAATTGGCAGAGCAGCAGACTCTTAATCTGTTGGTTGAAGGTTCGATTCCTTCCGGGCTCACCATCCTTCGCAAACGCTCACTCCGTTCGCTGCTTCGGATGGCTCGCCGCGGAACGCCTCAGCCACGCGGCTCCGGCCTTCGGCCTCGCCAACGTGGACGATTCCTTCCGGGCTCACCACTCCAAACATCACAAGGCAAATGACTTGCGCGGATCGTCGCGCTAGGAGATCGCGCGAGAAGTTCGCTCCAGTGCATGGCGAGACCAACAACAGGACAACAATCTGTTGCTTGCGGTTCGCGGGCCTCAGGCTGATGCGCTGAATCGCTAGACCGGCTCAGTGGGTCTCTCGACCGAGAGACGGCCCAAGATGCCGACTGAAGATTTTGGTTAGACGCTCTTCCCATCCGCCACCTAGATACTTCGTCGCATGCCGGCGGATGTCGTCGATGTCGTCGTCCTCTAGGCGGATTTCCTCGGTTCCCGGACGATACTTTTGTTGAAGGCTAACCATAAACCGCTGAAAACCGCCGTCGTTTCTCGTAGCGGGATCCTGCCGAAACAATTCCTCCCGTTCATCGCGGTTGAGGTGAAAGAACTGCGCCACTGCTGCCTCCTTGGAAACAACGAGCCGACGTGAGAAACGACCGGAGCGTAACGTACTTCCTTCCCGCGCCGCCCAGTCAAGGGATCTCCTTGACCGAGACTGACTCCGGGTGACAGCATCTCCGCTGGTTCCCTGAATGTGGAAGAAGGTTCTTCCCATAGTTAGCTATGGCCTCGCTGTCACCGGCGTGATCTGCGGCGTCGGTCTTGGCGTGAGCAAGGTGCCATACCCGGCAACGTTCTGGGCCGGACGAACCTGGCTCGTCATTCTGCTCACGGTAATCGCCGCCCTCTTGCCGTCGCTCCAGGCCGGCTTGGCCAAGGTCGGCGAGCGGCGGGAGCTTCGCAAGCTTGAACTCGAGAAACAACTTCGGCCCGTTCTCGTAACACCGCTCGTGGGGGCGATTAAGGATTGCGGCGGGGATCCAACCGATCTCAGCATTCAGGTACTGCTGGTAAAGCGACCGTGGTTTGGGAGTGGTGCCACGTGGCGCCACTGGCGAGGCGTCCCTCGCCAGGTCGGCGTCGCGCGACTCGGATTGTCGGGCCTGACATCGTCAGGTATCGCTTGGACGAAGAACAAGGGCGTCATCGGCCTCTGTTGGGAACGGCAGGATGAAATCTGGGAAATCCTCTCGGACTTTCAGATCCTCGCAAAAACAAAAGAAGAAGATTGGACCGGGTGGAAGACGTCGAAGGTCTACAACCTGTCTTACGAGGAGGCTCGAAAGATCGGAAATAAATACGCGACGATCGCGGCAGTGCCGATGACTGACGCGAATGGCAACTACATCGGCTGCCTGTCGCTCGATAGTACAAAGCCCCTCAAGCACGTCGAAGCTGCCGCCCTGCGACTTCGCCACGCCGCAGAAGTGGCAAGTGGCGTCATACTGAATCACGGAAAGTAGTTATGACAGAACACATCAAGCACCCACCAAACAAGCAGGCAATCGACAATCCGGACGTGGCAGCGCTCCGCGAGCAATTGCAGACGCTGAAAAAAATCGAGGCGCCGAAGGAAGTTATCGAGATCGCAGAGAAACTGTTGCGCCGCGCCGAAGAGGCCGCGAAGAGGGGCAACGCTCCATCGCGCTAAGCGACAGCGGCCAACCCGACGTTGGCTGCGCCGGACATCGGCTCGACCTTTGGAGGTTCATTCAGGTCGGGTGTGAGATCGGCTGCGCTCTTCTGAGTAATATTGATGAACGGCTCCGACTCCGCCTTCACCAAGGGAATTCCTAGCAGCGCGACATCACGCTGCGCTCGAACTACCTCAACGGCCTTGTTCCACGTACGCTCTTCGTCAAGATCCACCGATTCGCAGAACTGTCGAACAGCCTTTTCGAAAGCCGGGAACGTAGCCTCTTGACGAGCGAACTCGACCAATCGGCCGCGGATCCGATCTCTGAGCCTTGAGTGCGCTTCGTCCAGGTCCGCGCCGGAGGCGACCACGTCCGCGGGGACAACACCAATCAAGATCGTACCGCTCGAGTCGCGACGACCAAGGACCTTCATACGCGCATCGATTTGGGCGATGAATCCTTTGCCGATGATCGCGCCTTGGTAGCTAAGAAACAGGGGAAGATTCATTAGCGTCTCGGTAGGGGCCACGGTGAGCATTCTACGCGCATCCGATGACTCCCTGTCTACTTAGACTATCGACGCACTGTCGAGGTTCGTTACCCCAGGCAGTGACCCAATCTGACACGCAGAGAGAGCGTTTGGGCCGGCTATTCCCGACCCTGCCCTCCCTAGGGCCATATAATGCAAGCCTTGGGCCGAGAAGAATCATCGGCCGCACCGAGGCAATCGTGAGGGATCGGTCGTCTACGGAGCTAATTTTGGGCGTTCTGCGAGCAACCGCAGTTTCCCTTGAGCGGCACTGAAGTTGCGCAAAGATTGGTTCGAGCGCTCAAGCCCAGAATCAATTAGGAGCCCAGCCAATGGCCGAAAGTCAATTCGACAGCATCGACAGACTAGCGGTGGAGCTCGTCAGGCGCCAGCACGCCGATCGAGCCCGGTCGATTGAAGACGGAGCCCGGGCCGATCTGCTGGCGCGGCTTTTCGCCGAACAGATCGACTCATGGTGGGATCGATTCTGGAGTGCCATCAGCAGCGACATCGAGCGGTTCAACGACAAGGCTGGTGGCCAGCACGTTTTCGCCGAAATGGATCCGACGCAGATTGTGATTCGGCCGATGCGGATGCGCGGAAAGACCACCACGATCAAACTCAGCCGTGAACAGCGGTGCGTCTTTACCGAGGAGGGAGACGAGGGTGGCGGCGGGGTGATCCGCTTCGCTGTCAATGCTGGCAATAGGGCCATCGTCATCGCCGATGGCTACGCGTCATCTCCCGAAGCCTTCGGTCGGTCGATCGTCGAGACTTTCATTAAAGAGAAGCTACTCTAGGAGCACGCTAGACCCTTTGCTCGCATGTGGGCTCGGTGCAGTTTCACGTGTGCGGAAACCAGTGCAACCTGCGCCGAGATGCATCGGCCTTCATGGGTAGAGATTCGACGACGTTCGACGACCGATCCTTTTCAGCATCCGCTAGAGCGGTCACAGGTTAAGCGTGATCTTCGACGTCTGCGAGCCGTTCTCTTAATCTGTTGGTTAAAGGTTCGATTCCTTCCGGGCTCACCATCCTTCGCAAACGCTCACTCCGTTCGCTGCTTCGGATGGCGAGCCATTGAGCGTCGGCGAAGGATGTCCGCCGAAGCTGCTCGCGAAGCGAGCGCCGGCGCAGGCGGACCCAAGTTCAGTTTGCCCGCTTACCAACTCACCTCCCGAAACAGCAACGCCGCGAAGCTGCCAATGCTCCCCGATCGCGCGGCGAGCGGGCCGCTGAATGACGCCAGCGCCGAGCTCGTGCGCGTGACGTCCATGTTCGCGCACGTCACGACCGCCTGCCCCGTCGTCGCCGAATTGGTCCACACCTGCTCGAAGGAACCGACCATGCGGCCGGGCGCCGGAGACGTGCCGGCAAAGTTGCGAAGTTCCATGCGCTCCGTTCCGCCGACGAGCGCGCCGGAGTACGTCAACGTCCCGTTCGACGCGACCGTGCCGCTGCCCAACCCGACCGATTGACCGAGCGCGAACTGGCCCGTGAGCGTTGTCAGGTCCGCGGACTGTGTGTTACTGAACGCGATCGACAGCGTCGGCAGCGCGTTGAATGGCTGACAGAAATCCGCGGTGGCAAAACCCTCGGACTGTGAGCAGCTCGTCACCTTGTACGTGCCCACCAGTACGCCGCCGTAGGCCGGCAGCACATGCACGCGCTTGCTCGCGCGCATGCCGAGGTAGTCCACGAAGATCGTGACGTCGCCAATCGCCACACCCGTGATCGTCCCCGAACTCGTCGACGTCGCGACACTTGGCGTGTCGGTGCCGAAGCCGGTCGCGATCGGCGTGGTCCCGCCGTTCGAAAAGGTCGCCGTCGAGGTGGCCTGGACGGCGCCGCCGACCGACGGCGTGTTGACGCTGATCGCGAGCGCCGTGAGCGTCACGGTCCCCGACGGCTGAAGCTGCGACGCCAGCGACGCGGACGAGCCGCAGGCGACGGCGAGCGAGGCCAGCGCCGAGCACGCACTGCCCAGAAGAACGCGTCGATGTGGCATAGGTGGCTCCCGGCACAGTGTGGCACAATTCGCCGCGGGAGATTCGCGACATGCGAAACGTGGTCGTCGTTGCACTGGTGTTTGCCACCGGCGCATGGGTGCATTCGCAAACGCCCGCGCCGACGGATCGCGTGATGCGCGTGACCGCGGCTGCGCGCGCATTGGCGCCGGGCCAGTCGGACGCCGGCGCGCTCGCCGACCTCCGCGCCTGGGACCAGCGCGTGACCGACATGCAGCGCGCCGGTGACCTCCGCCGCCTCGCCGGGATTTCCGACGATATGGTGGCGGGCGGCGTCGACGAGCGCTTCGAGCAGCGCCACCTCGGCGTGCGCGTGTTCGGCGGCAGTTTGACGCGTCAGTTGAATCGATTCGGCCAGGCAGAATCCGTTTTCGGCACGATCTACCCGGATGTGACGATCGACGTCACGCCGGCGCTCGCGCCCGACGCCGCGGCGTCGCGCCTCGCCGCGGCCGGAAACGGCGTCGTGCTCCGCACGAGCCCGCCGGAACTGATGATCATTCCGAACGACGCCGGCGGCTACCGCCTCACCTACTCGGCCCGCGTATTTTCCGCCGCCGACGGCTGGGTGCGCCGCGTCTTCATCGACGCCGACACCGGCGCGACCGCAGACAGCTACATCGACAGCTGGACGCAGACCGCCGCCATCGGCACCGGCTCCGGCGTCATCGGCGACACGAAGAAGATCATGACGGGCCAGCAAGGCAGCTCGTTCATCGCCGCGGATCTGCTCCGCCCGCCCGACAGCAACACCTACTTCGGCCTCCCGAGAACCGGCATCCTGACGTTCGACCTCAAGGGCAATCTCAACCGGACGCTGCAGGTCCTGGACTTCCTCGCGCCGGCTGTGACCGACATCGCGGCCGACAGCGACAATGTCTGGACCGACGCGGCCATCGTCGACGCCCACACCTACGCGGGATACACGTACGACTTCTACTACAAGCGATTTGGCCGCAAGGGCCTCGACAACGCGAACCTCCAGATGTGGCTCTTCACGAACCCCGTCAAAGCGACCGACTGGCCCGCGCTCTTCGGGCAGTACGGCGGCACGTTCTTCCTCAATGCGTTCTATTCGAGCGGCGGCAACGTCACCTTCGGCGTCGGCCTGCCCTCGACCGTGACGATGAGCGGCAAGACGTGGTACCCGTTTTCCGGCGCGCTCGACGTGGTCGCGCACGAGCTCACGCACGGCGTCACGGACTACACCTCGGACCTGATCTACCGCAACGAGTCCGGCGCGCTGAACGAGTCATTCTCCGACATGATGGGCACGGCCGTCGAATTCGACTTCCAGCCGGTCGGCAACGGCATCGGCCAGGCCGACTGGCTCGAAGGCGAAGACATCGCGCGTCCGGGCGGCATCAGGTCGCTGAGCAACCCCAACGCGTACGGACATCCCGACCACTATTCGCTCAGACGAACGACATCGGCCGACAACGGCGGCGTGCATACCAACTCGAGCATCGTCAATCACATGTTCTACCTGGCGATCGCGGGCGGTACGAATCGGGTGTCGGGTCAGACGGTCGTCGGCGTGGGCTTTGAGAATCGCCAGCAGATCGAGCGCGCGATCTACCGCGCGTTCACGGTGCTCATGCCGGCCTCGGCGACGTTCAGCGCCGCGCGCGCGGCGACGATCCAGGCGGCGCGCGATCTCTACGGCACGAACAGCAACGCCGAGCGCGCGCTCACCGCCGCGTGGAACGCCGTGGGGGTCAGCTGATGACGCGCCGATTCGTCGCGCTGGCCGCGCTCGCGCTCTGCCTCCCTTCTCTCGCGTTTGCGCAGAAACGGAAGGCGCCGGTCAAGAACGTCGATCACGGCGAGATCTACGTCAACGGCGCCTATCAGGGCTCGAGCGGCGATGTCAGCAGCACGGTGAGCTTCACGGCGAACCTGGAGACGGGCTCGTTCACGTCGAAGTTCCGGGTGATGCCGGGCGCCGCGTTCGATGCGGGCGGGCGTGTGCGCGTGTGGAAGCGGCTCGGCGTCGGCGCGGCCGTCACGAGCTTCTCCGCGAACGGCACGACCGACATCACGGGACAAGTGCCGCACCCGTTCTTCTTCAGAACGCCGCGGTCGATTACGGGCGAAGCGTCCATCGAGCGCAAGGAGACCGCGTTTCATCTGCGCGCCGTCGTGTCCTCGCCGCCCGGACGCCGGCTGCAGTTCAGCGGCTTCGCCGGCCCGGTGTTCTTCTCGGTGAGCCAGACGCTCGTTGACAAGGCAAACTACAGCGACGCCTACCCGTTCGACACCGCGACGTTCACGAGCGCGACGACGCGCCGCGTGTCGAAGTCGAAGACCGGCTTCGGCGCGGGCGCGGATGTCGCGTATTACTTCATGAAGAACCTCGGCGTCGGCTTCAGCGCGTCGTTCGCGAGCGGCAGCTTCGATCTCAGGGCCGTAGACGACTCGCCGGTCGCCATCAAGGCCGGCGGCGGCCTGGCCGGCCTCGGTCTCCGGATTCGCTTTTAGGTTTCCCGGCCGTCCGCGTATCATCGGCTCATGCGAAACACCGTGGTCTCAGTCTTCGTGTGCGCGCTGGTCATCGCGACCTCCGCGGCGCCCGTCACATCGCCCGCCGGCCCGAACAGCGCGCAGCCGCAGTTATCGGTGTCGTCACGCGGCGTCCTGTTGAGCTGGATCGAGCGCGCCGGCGCCACCGCCGCCCTCAAGTTCTCCGAACGAACCGCCACCGGATGGACGCCCGCGGCCACCGTCGCCTCCGGCACCGACTGGTTCGTGAACTGGGCCGACGTGCCCTCGGTGATCCGGCTCTCGAACGGCACGCTCGCGGCGCACTGGCTGCAGAAGAGCGGGGCCGACACCTACGCGTACGACGTCCGGCTCGCCTATTCGAAAGACAACGGGAAGACGTGGTCGAAGTCGTTCCTGCCGCACTCCGACGGCACGAAGACCGAGCACGGGTTTGCGTCGCTCATCGAAATGCCGGGCGGCAGTCTCGGCATGGTCTGGCTCGACGGCCGGGCGATGACACCGGGCGCCGGCGAGCACGCGGGCCACGGCGGCGGCGCGATGAGCGTCCGCTTCGCGTCGTTCGACACGAACTGGAAGCAGACCGCCGAATCGCTCGTGGACGATCGCGTCTGCGAGTGCTGCCCGACGACGATCGCGGTGACGTCGGAGGGCGCGATCGCGGCGTATCGCAATCGCTCGGAAACCGAGGTGCGCGACATCCATGTCTCTCGCCTCGTCAACGGCAAATGGATGGCGTCCGCGGCGGTGCACGCCGACAACTGGGAGATCGACGCGTGTCCGGTCAACGGCCCGGCGCTCGCCGCGAGCGGCCGCAACGTCGCGCTCGCGTGGTTCACGGGCGTCAATGGCCAGAACCGCGCGTTCGTCGCCTTCTCGAAGGACGCGGGCAAGACCTTCGGCGATCCGATCCGCGTCGACGAAGGCGGCACACTCGGGCGCGTCGACGCGGCGATGCTGCCGAACGGCGACGCGATCGTCACGTGGATCGAGCGCGCCGGATCGGTCAGCGATTTCCGGTGGCGCCGCGTCTCGCCCAACGGCAACGCGTCCGCGCCGGTGACCGTCTCGGCGATCGCGAGCACGCGGTCGAGCGGCTACCCGCGCATGGCGATCGCCGGCAACACGCTGACGTTTGCCTGGGTCGATACCGCGACGTCGAAAGTGCTGACGGCGGAAGCCGACGTCAAGTAGCTAGCGGATCTTCACGACTCGGAACCCGTAGTCGGTGTAGCGCAGCGTGGGCCCGAGCTTGCTGCGCTGCGCGCAGCGGCTGAACGTGAACGCGTGCCGCCACGCGCCGCCGCGCGACGCGCGGCGCACTCCGGTCGCGGGCCCCTGCGGATTCCTCAGCGGTGATTCGGTGTAGTAACTCGCGCCGTGCCAGTCGGCGCACCACTCGTGGATGTTGGCGCCGATGCCCATCAGGCCGAAGCCGTTCGGCTCGCCGAGCGTCACCGGCCACGGGCCGTCGAGCGGCCCCTTGCCGCCATTCGGCAGCCAATCAGGAATCCCGTCGCCCCACGGATACAGCGCACCCTCGAGTCCCCCGCGCGCCGCCCACTCCCACTCCGCCTCGGTCGGCAATCGCACGTCGCCGCGTCGCCTGCAATAGTCAACCGCATCCTCCCAGGAAACTCCGGTTGCGGGCATCGCCGCGAAAACGACATCGGGTGTCGTTTTCCCAATTTCGGGAAAACGACACCCGATGTCGTTTTCCGTGACCGGGTACACCGCCATCTCGAACGCATCGACCTCCACCCAGTGCCGCGGCCGCTCGTCGTCCTGCGCCGGCTCATCATCCCGGGCGCCCATCAGGAACCGCCCCGCGGGTATCGTCACGAACTCGTCGGACGTCACATTACCCATTCAACATCGCCCATTACACATTCCTCACCGCCCATCGCAGCTTCGCCGACTGCGCGCGCCGGTTGGCGAACGTCTCGGTCTTGCCGGCGCGGATGACTTCGTCGGCGATGTCCGCGTAGGTGCCGTCGCGCTTCCCTGCCTGGAACGCCTTCTTGACCCGACGGTCTTCGCCGGAATGGAAGGTGATGATCGCGACGCGCCCGCCCGGCGAGAGCGCCAACGGCAGCGCGCGCAGCAGCGCGTCGAGCGTGCCGAACTCGTCGTTTACGGCGATGCGCAAAGCCTGGAACGTGCGTCGAACGGAGAGCTTCGCGTCCGCCGCGGAGATCTTCGGCGCCTTGTCGGTCAGCCCGAGCCGTATGTGCCGTTCGGCCGCCTGCGTCGTCGTGGGCAGCTGCGCCTTCAGAATTGCGGCGATCCGTTCCGCGTGCGGCTCGTCCGCGTGCTCGCGCAGGATCGCCGCGAGCGCCGGTTCGCTCAACCGCGCGATCACCGCCGACGCCGGCTCGCCGCGCGAGGGATTCATCCGCATATCGAGCGGCCCGACGCCCTTATAGCTGAACCCGCGATCAGGATTGTCGATCTGCATCGACGACACGCCGAGATCCGCGATCACGATGTCGGCCGAGGCGAGACCTTCGGCGGCGAGCGCGGCCGAGAGGCCCGCGAAATTGCCGAGGCGCGTGGTGAAGACGTCAGGGCCGAATCCGGCGGCGCGAAGTTGCGCTTCCGTCTTCGGCAACTCAACCGGATCGACGTCGAGGCCGATCAGCCGGCCCCCCGGGGCGATCGCCTCCAGAATCGCGCGCGCGTGGCCGCCGCCGCCGAGCGTGCAGTCGACGGCGATCTCGCCCGGCTGCGGCCGCAGGCACCGCAGCACTTCGGCGACCATGATCGGAATGTGCATGCCGGCCGGCGTCTTGCCGGACGCCAGGACTTTCTGAACCCCGGCCGCTATGCGGCCGAGGT
>SCUN01000133.1 GCA_004297655.1 Acidobacteriota bacterium
TGTACCCGGCGCCGCCGTAGAGCTCCTTCGCCTTCTCGTAGCCCTTGCGGACCTTCTTCTCCGCGTAGACGTCGCCCGCGGAGAGTTTGAAGAACGGCTGCAGTTGGGCGGCGGTGAGCACCTTGTTGCCGCCGAACTCGAGCTTCCCGATCTTGTAGGACTCGCCCTCGTCGACCGGAATCTTGAGCGACACGTAGCGCGTCTTCTTGTCCGCCGAGTCGCGCACGACCTCGAGCTGCGGCTGGCCGACGCGCGCGAAGATGTAGCCGTGGTCGCGGTAGAACGCGACCACCCGCTCGGCGTCGTCGCCGAACTTCGCTTCCTGGTACGTGCCCGCGTTCGAGATGAACGACAGCCAGTTCTGCGCGCGGTTGTCTTTCATCTGGCCGCCGAGCGTGCTGTCGGAGAACGCCCGGTTGCCGACGAAGTCGACCTTGCCGATCTGGACCTTCGGGCCGGGCGTGATGTTGAACGTGAGATGCACGAGCTTCGGCCCGTTGGGCATCTCGGCGATCTCCGGCTTGATCTCGGCGTACTCGTAGCCCTTTTCGGCGTACAGGTCGCGGATCGCGCTCGTGACCTTCTTGATCACCAGCGGATCGATGAACGAGTCGAGCCGGAGGTTGATCTGCCGCTTGCGCAGCTCCTCCTCGATCTTCGCGCTGTCGACGATCTTGTGCGGCTCGTAGTCGACGATCTTCACGCGCTGGCGCTCTTCGAAGTGGAAGATCACGTGCTTGCCCATGACGCCGTTCTCGAACGGCATGTCGACGACTTCGATCCAGAGGTTGTCGAGGAAGTTGGTCGCCCAGAGGCGGCGGTAGTCGGCGAGCAGTTCCGCTTCGTTGTACGGCTGCCACTGGTTGTTCACGATGGGCAGCGACTTGATGTAGTAGAGATACGTGTTGGTGTCCACCATCGGCGCGTTGTCCGGGTGGAATCGCAGTTCGATGCCGCGCATCATCACCGGTCCGCCGGGCGGCGGCGGGGGCGGCAGCTGCGGCTGCGCCGGCGCCTGAACGGTCTGCTGAACCGGCGGCGGGGCCTGCTGTGCCTGGGCCGCCGAGGGCGCCGCGCAGGCGAAGATCACGAGGAGAGGGACGAGCGAACGTGTCATGAACAGTTGGCCTATCGCTTAGACGGTGGCGGCCAAGCGGTGGCCGGAGGCTTCGCCCACCGGCCGCCAGGCCAGCGCGCCGTGCTCGAGGTAGATCTCGATGCGCCCGTGCTGCAGGTCGCCCCGGATCAGGGCCTCCGACAGCGGATCTTCGATGTAGCGCTGGATCGCGCGGCGGAGGGGACGCGCGCCATAGGAGCGGTCGTTGCACGTGACGGCAATGATCCAATCCACGGCCTCGGTCGTGACCTCCACCATGAGCTGGCGGTCGATGAGGTAGCGGTTGAGGTGGTCCACGAGCAGCAACGTGATCTTCCGCAAATCGTCATCCGACAGCGGTTCGAAGACGATGAGCTCGTCGATGCGGTTGATGAACTCGGGATTGAAGGTCTTCTTCACTTCGCCGAGCACCATGTCGGACACGGACCGCTGCAGGTCCTTCGCGTCGGCCGTCTGGAAGCCCATCGACGCCCGCTTCTGGATGAACCTCGCGCCGATGTTGGACGTCATGATCAGGATCGTGTTCTTGAAATTCACGCGATTCCCGAGACCGTCGGTGAGATGGCCGTCTTCAAACACCTGCAACAGGATGTTGAAGAGATCGGGATGCGCTTTCTCGATTTCGTCGAGCAGCACGACCGAGTACGGGTTGCGCTTGATCTTCTCGGTGAGCTGACCGCCCTCCTCGTGCCCGACATACCCGGGCGGCGAGCCGATCAGCTTCGACACGGCGTGCTTCTCCATGTATTCGGACATGTCGAAGCGGATGAGCGCGGCGTCGCTGCCGAAGAGGAAGTTCGCGAGCGCGCGCGCCAGCTCGGTCTTGCCGACGCCCGTGGGGCCGAGGAACACGAAGCTGCCGACCGGCCGGTTCGGGTTCTTGAGACCGGCGCGCGAACGGCGAATCGCGCGCGACAACGCCGAGATCGCCTTCTCCTGGCTGATCACGCGGCGATGGAGTTCGTCTTCCATCCGGACGAGCTTCGCGCTCTCGTCCTCGTTGACCGAGGTCATCGGCACGCCCGTCCACTTCGCGACGACTTCGTCGATCTGCGCCTTGCCGACCGGCACGCGCCGCGCCGCGGGCTTGAGTTCGATGCGCTCGCGCACGACCGGCGCGCCGAGCGCTTCCGGGGTCTCGCCCGCCGCCGGCACCTGCTCCACCGCCATGCGGATGCTGCGGCTCACATCGCCGAGGTCCCCCGCCGCGTGCGCTTCGCGCAGCTTTGCGCGCGCGCCGGCTTCGTCGATCAGGTCGATCGCCTTGTCGGGCAGGAACCGGTCCGTGATGTAGCGGCTCGACTGATAGACCGCCGCTTCGAGCGCCTCGCGCGTGTATTCCACGTGATGGAACGACTCGTAGCGCTCCTTGATCCCGAGCAGCACATCGATGGCCTCGAGCTCGGTTGGCGGCTCGACCTTGACCGCCTGGAAGCGGCGCTCGAGCGACCGGTCCTTCTCGATGTACTTCCGGTACTCGGCCGGCGTCGTCGCGCCGATGCACCGGATCTCGCCGCGCGACAGCGCGGGCTTCAGAATGTTCGCGGCGTCGAGCGAGCCTTCCGCCGAGCCGGCGCCGACCAGCGTGTGGAGCTCGTCGATGAACACGATGATGTTCGGGTTCTCGACGAGTTCCTTCATGATCGCCTTGAGGCGCTCTTCGAACTGGCCGCGGTACTTCGTGCCGGCCACGATCAGCGAGAGATCGAGCGCCAGCAGGCGCTTGTCGGCCAGGAAGTGCGGCACTTCGCCGTAGACGATCTTCTGCGCAAGGCCTTCGACGATGGCGGTCTTGCCGACGCCGGGTTCGCCGATGAGCACCGCGTTGTTCTTCGTGCGGCGGCAGAGCACCTGCTGCACGCGCTCGATCTCGTGCTCGCGGCCGACCAGCGGATCGAGCAGGTTCTTCATCGCCGCGTCCGTCAGGTCGCGGCTGAACTCGGAGAGCAGCGGCGTTTCCTTCGGGCGCGGCGGCGCGGTCTTCTCATTGAGGAGCTGCACGATGTCGTCGCGCACGCTCGTGAGGCGCATCCCCTTCTCGTAGAGGATGGTCGCGGCCACCGAGCGCTCCTCGCGCAGGATGCCGAGCAGCAGATGCTCCGTGCCGATGTAGGTATGGAGCAGCCGGTCGGCTTCTTCGGCCGCGAACTGCAGCACGTGACGCGTCTCCGGGCTGAACGGAATGTCGACCGATGTCGAGACCTTCTCGCGGAAGACGGTCCGGCCTTCGATTTCCTTGCGAATGCTCTCGAGCGAGAGCGACGAGCGCGCGAAGATCCGGCTCGTCAGCCCCTTGCCTTCCCGGATCAGCCCCAGGAGCAGATGCTCGGTCTCGATCGACGAGCTGCCGAGCTGGGTCGCTTCGTATCGCGCAAAGAACAGCACCCGTCGGGCGCGTTCTGTATACCGCTCAAACATCTAGACCCAGATTATACCGGCTGGACGAGGCCGGATTGGAGCCGGAGCACGCGGTCGCACCCGGCCGCTACGACCGGGTTGTGCGTGACGATGATCGAGGTCAGGCGCCGCTCGGCGTGCATGTCGCGGATGAGGGCCTGGATGTCCCGGGCCGTGTCTTCGTCGAGGTTCCCCGTCGGCTCGTCGGCCAGCAGGAGCGCCGGCTCGGTCACGAGCGCGCGCGCGATGGCTACGCGCTGCTGCTCGCCGCCGGACAGCGCGCCCGGCAGGTGGTCGAGACGACCCGTGAGTCCGACGCGCTCAATGAGCGCCGCGGCGCGCGCGCGGCGCGCCGCCGCGGGCACGCCGCCGATGAGCAGCGGCATCTCGACGTTCTCGAGCGCCGAGAACTCGGGCAGCAAATGGTGAAACTGGAAGACAAAGCCGACCCGTTGATTCCGGAACGCCACGCGCGCTTCGTCGTCCATGGTGTCGATACGCGCGCCGCCAATCTCGAGCGTCCCGGCGTCGAGCGCATCGAGCCCGCCCAGCACGTGGAGCAAGGTGCTCTTCCCCACGCCCGACGCGCCGACGATCGCGACCATCTCGCCGGATTCGACGGCGAGATCCATGCCGCGGAGCACGTCGAGCTTGCCGCGCGGCGTCGCGTAGGCCTTAACGATGGCGGAAGCGGAAAGAAACGGCATCGCTACTGGTACCGCAGCGCCTCGGCGGGGTCGAGCTGCCCCGCGCGCCGCGACGGGTAGATCGTCGCGATCCAACAGACGACGATCGCGGAGATGAGCACGAGCGTCACGTCGAGCGGCTCGATCCGGAACGGCACGTGCGTGATCTGATACACGTCGCCGGGCAGGGTGAGCCAGTGGTATCGGTCCGCCAGGTAGCTGACGCCGAGGCCGAGCACCGCGCCGGCGAACGTGCCGACGACGCCGATGATCAATCCCTGCAGCATGAAGATCAGCCGGATCGCCCGCGCCGGCGCGCCCATCGTCCGGAGGATCGCGATGTCGCGCGTCTTCTCCATGACGAGCAGCACGAGCGACGCGACGATGTTGAGCGCGGCGACGAGAACCACGAGCCCGATGGTGAGCGAAATCGCCATCTTCTCGATCCACAGCGCGGA
Organism: Acidobacteriota bacterium; assembly: GCA_004297655.1. Lineage (GTDB taxonomy): Bacteria > Acidobacteriota > Vicinamibacteria > Vicinamibacterales > SCN-69-37 > SCUN01. The sequence goes on from SCUN01000133.1 coordinate 4,659, forward strand.
GTACAGCGCCTTATTCATCTCGGTCCAGTTCTCGACCGAGTACAGGCTCCCGAGCCGCCCGGCCACCGCCGCGCCGATCTTCGGCGCGTCGAACATCTGCGCCACGCGCGCCTGGAGCAGGTCCGGCTCTGCTTTGCGGAGAAACTCGAGCGCGACGCGGAGATCGATCAGCGCGTAGGTCGAGTCGAGCTCATAGAGCCCCATCTGGAACGTGCCGACGACTTCGAAGTTGCGCCGGCCGGTCATCTGTCCGTACGGCGTGAGTGGACCGTCGGGCGTGATGAGCGCGAGGTGATCGCCGACATGCGCGCCGAGCCGCGTCGCCAGATCCGCGCCGAGGATGATCCCGTCGTCTCGATCGGCGGCGCGATTGAGCAGCGCGTCGAGCGAGCCCGCGCGCATGCCGTCGTTGATGCTCGTCACCGTGGGCTCGCGTTTGACGTCGATGCCCTTGATCGTCACGAACTCCGACCCGCCGCCCGACGCTTTGAGCAGGCCTTTGCCGATCGCCGCGGGCGCGACCCCGGTCACGCCGGGCGTCGCGAGGATTGCGGCCTGGTCCTTCTCGAGCGTGTCGGCCCACGGCGCGCCGAGTTTGTAGATGTAGAGATGCGCCGCCGATGAGACGATCCGATCTCGCATTTCGCGCTGCAGACCGGTCGTGAGGGCGAGCGCGATGAGGAGCGCGGCGACGCCCACGGCCACACCGAGCACCGACACGCCGGAGATGAGCGAGATGAAGGCCTGTTTGCGCCGTGCCGTGAGGTAACGGCGCGCCACCACCCACGCAAACTCGCCGGTCTTCACGGTCGCAGCAGCGGAAAGAGAATGACGTCGCGGATCGACGGGCTGTTGGTGAGGAGCATCACGAGCCGATCGATGCCGATGCCTTCGCCGCCGGTCGGCGGCAGCCCGTACTCGAGCGCGCGGATGTAGTCCTCGTCCATCTGGTGGGCTTCGGTGTCGCCCGCCGCGCGATCCTTCAGCTGCGCGTCGAATCGGCGGCGTTGCTCGGCCGGGTCGTTCA
>SCUN01000134.1 GCA_004297655.1 Acidobacteriota bacterium
CCGCGAACCGCCTCGCGCTGGCCGTCCTGGCCGGCGAGCTCGACTACCAGCACTAACTGCCCGGTATCGCCCACCTGTTGAATAGCAACATGTCGGCGGCTACTCTCATGTTGCATGTCTACACGAGAGGACAAGGCGGACGTCCTGCAGGGCACGCTCGCGCTCATGGTGCTCCAGACGCTCAAGACGCTCGGGCCGCAGCACGGCTACGGGATCGCGAGGCGGATCGAGCAGGTCAGCGGCGACGCGATCGCCCTCAACCAGGGCACGCTGTACCCCGCGCTGGTCCGCCTCGAACAGCAGGGCTGGATCAAGGGCCGGTGGGGCGTCTCTGAGAACAACCGGAAGGCCCGCTTCTACGCGCTGACACCCCGGGGCGAGAAGCAGCTCGCCGCCGAGGCCGAGCGCTGGTCGCGCGTCTCGGCCATCGTCGGCCGCTTCATCGGCACGAAGGTCCTGCCGTGAATCCCTTCCGCCGTTGGTATGCGCGGCTGTTGGAGTCGTTCCGGGGTCGCGAGGTTGACGCCGGCATCGCCGAAGAACTGCAGAGCCACATCGATCACCTGACCGACGAGTACGTGCGGAGGGGATTGTCGCGCGACGCCGCGCGGCGGGCAGCGCTCCGGGATTTCGGCGCGGTTGAGGGCGCAAAGGAGGCGGTGCGCGACGTTCGGGGACTGCGTCCGCTCGAAACCCTCTGGCAGGACACGCGGTACGCCGCGCGCCTGCTGGTCAAGACGCCGACGTTTTCCGTCGTCGCAATCGTGACGCTCGCGCTGGGCATCGGCGCCAACACCGCAATCTTCAGCCTGGTCGATGCGGTCGTGTTGCGGCCGCTGCCCTATCACCAGTCGTCTCGGCTGGTCTCCATCTGGGAGCAGGAGACCGGGACCAACGAGGAAGAGAATTCCTCCGGCGCGCCCATGGCGACTCAGCCGAATCGTTCGACGGTCGCTCCGGCCAACCTGATTGACTACCAGACCGCAAAGGCGTTCGCCGGCCTCGCCGGCATGGCGTCCTCGGGCCTCAACCTGACAGGACACGGGGACCCTGAGCATCTCACCGGCGAGGAAGTGACCTGGAACTACTTCGATGTGCTCGGCGCGCGACCGGCCGTGGGCCGGGTGCTGCAAGACGCCGACGACCGCGTCGGCGCTGAGGACGTCGTCGTGCTCGGCGATGCCCTGTTCCGCCGGCGTTTCGGCGCCGATCCGTCCATCGTCGGCCAATCGATCTCGCTCGATGGCAGGCCCTCGCGAGTGATCGGCGTCATGCCGCCCGAGTTCCGTGGCGTCAGCACACTCGTCGCGGCGACGACCGTCGTCGACTACTGGGTCCCGGCCCGCTATCCGGTCGAACTGCTCCAGCAACACGGCGACCACGAGATCAACGTCATCGGCCGGCTGCGGGACGGCGTCCGGATCGACGATGCCGCGCGCGAGATGACGGCGATTTCCCTCGATCTTGCGAAGCGATTCCCGAAGTCGAACGCGAACATCCGGGCGAGGGTCGATCCGCTCGCGCGCGATCTCGTCCGAAACACCCGGACATCGTTGTGGACGATGTTCGCGATGGTCGGCG
>SCUN01000003.1 GCA_004297655.1 Acidobacteriota bacterium
GACTGACGGGGCCGGCAGCCCCGCTCACGGTCGAGGTCGTGGCGCTCGATGATTGGGCGGAGGCCCATCACATCACCCCGGACTGGCTCATCGTTGACGTGGAAGGTTTCGAAGAGGCGGTGCTCGCCGGGGCAGCGGGGCTGATCGCCCGGCACCCCGGCATCGGAATCGTCGTCGAATTGCACCCCAACGCCTGGTCGGACGCCGGCACCACTCGGGCCTCGATGGGCGCGCTCCTGGCCCGGCTGGGCCGTCGGGCGGTCTCACTCGACGGGTTGAGTGACCCATTGTCGGGGTACAACCAGGCGGTGCTGGAGGCGCTTCCTCTGATATAGTTTCGGGGACGCTTGACGGGATTTTCCTGAGAGTGGGCAGTTGCCCACTTTTTGTTTTTTAGGGGTCTTTTTTTGGTGGCCGACCGGGCGACAGCGCTCAACGAGATCCGACGCCACCTTGACGATGTGGCTCAGAGCCACGGCCTCGAGGTGTTCGATCTCTCCTTCCGGCGCGAGGCGCCGGGGTGGGTCCTGCGGGTGATGCTGGACCGCGCGACCGGCGAGGTCGGCATCGAGGATTGCCAGCGGGTCAGCCGCGAGTTGAGCGCCTGGCTTGACGTCGAGGACGAGACGCTCGGTCCGGTCCTCGGAGACAGCTACACCCTCGAGGTGTCGTCGGCGGGTCTCGACCGGCCGCTGCGGCTGGAGCGCGGCGACCAGGACTTTCGGCGCTTTGAAGGGCGCCTGGCGAAAGTGGTGACGCGGGAACCGGTGAACGGCCAGTCGGCCTTTGCCGGCCGGCTCGCGGGAGTGGAAGACGGGCACGTGTTGATGACGGAGGGGCGCCGCACTCACAAGGTGCCGCTCGACAAGATCAGCCGGGCCAGATTGGACGTGGAGTTTTAAATGGCGACAGAGTTGCAGCAGATGATCGACGTCGTGGCGAAGGACAAGGGCATCGACCCGTCCATCGTCATCGGCGCCATTGAGGACGCGTATCTCGCGGCCGCGCGCAAGGTCTTCAAGACCGAGGAAGACATGCGCACGCGCTTCAACCCGGAGACCGGGCAGGTCGAGCTGTACGCGGTCAAGCAGATCGCGGCCGACGCGGACGTCACCGACGGCGCGAAGCAGATCTCGCTCTCCGAGGCCCAGCAGCTCTACGGCGAAGAAGCCGAGACGGGCATGGAAATCGAGTTCCCGAAGGAAACCGAGAAGCTCGGACGCATCGCGGCGCAGACGGCCAAGCAGGTCATCGCGCAGCGCGTGCGCGAAGCCGAGCGCGAGAAGATCCACGGCGAATTCAGCGAGCGCGTCGGCGAAGTCGTGAACGCGCTGGTCAAGCGCTTTGAGAGCGGCGACATCATCGTCGAAATTGGACGGATCGAAGCGCAGATTCCGCGCCGCGAGCAGTCGCGCGCGGAGAACTACGCGATCGGCGACCGCGTGCGCGCGGTGATCAAGGGCGTGAGCAAGAACGCCAAGGGGCCGCAGGTCATTCTGTCGCGGACCGATCCGGCTCTGCTCGTGAAGTTGTTCGAGCAGGAAGTGCCGGAGATCTACGACGGCAGCGTGCAGATCCGCGGCGCGGTGCGCGAAGCGGGCGATCGCGCGAAGGTCGCCGTGACGTCGCGCGACCGCGACATCGATCCGGTCGGCGCGTGCGTCGGCATGCGCGGCACGCGCGTGCAGGCGATCATCCGCGAACTGCGCGGCGAGAAGATCGACATCGTCGAGTTCTCGGAAGACCCGGTCACCTACGTCACGAAGGCGCTCTCCCCCGCCAAGGTGCAGCGCGTCACGATCGTCGACGACGAAGAGCACGTGATGGAAGTGATGGTCGAAGACCGGCAGCTGTCGCTCGCGATCGGCAAGAAGGGCCAGAACGTGCGGCTCGCGGCGAAGCTCACGGGCTGGAAGATCGACATCAAGAGCGACGAAGAGAAGAAGAAGGAAGTCGAGGCCGCGTTCGACGGCCTCACGTTCGGCGCGCCCGCGGAGGAAACCGCGAAGTTCACGCTGCCGGATATCCACGACGAGGTTGTCACCGCGCTGAAGAACGCCGGCTACACCTCCGCAAGCCAGATCATCGAGGCGGGCGCCGACAAGCTGCTCGCCATCGAAGGGTTCGATCAGGAAACGGTCGACGCCGTGCTCGCGTCGGCTCAGCAGGTTCAGGGCGCCTAGGAGTTCATTTGGCCACTGTTCGTATTTACAAAGTCGCGTCGCTCCTGGGTCTCACGAGCCAGGAAGCCATGTCGCTCCTCAAGAAGGAGACCGGCATCGAGGTGAAGTCCGCCTCGGGCTCCGTCGAGGAGATCGTCGCGCGGCAGTTCGTCGAGAAGCAGGCCAAGGCGCGCAAGATCCAGCTGCCGCCGCCCTCGAAGATGTTCGAGGACGCCCCTGCCGCGGCGGCGAAGGGATCGAAGACCGCGAAGGCGGGCGCCAAGGGCGCCGAGGCGCCGAAGCCGGCCGCACCCGTGCTGCGGCCGCGTCTGATCAAGAAGGCCGCCGAAGTGGCCGCGCCTGTCGAAGAAAATCACGACGAAGCGGTCGAGGAGGCCGGGTCTCACGCGGAGATCGCGGAGCCTGAGGTTGAGGAAGAACAGCGCGAGGCCGTCGCCGAAGCTGAACCGGAACAGGCTCCGGAACCCGAGCCGGAACCCGAGCCGGAGAGTGCGCCCCCGGCCTCGCCGCGCCCGGCGCCAGCGTCCCGATTCGGGCTGCGCGTCGAAGAGCCGCAGGAAAAAGTGTCGAGGCCGGCGTCGGTCACCCAGGTACCGCATCAGCGCCACGTTCCACCGGCCGCCGAACCCTCGGCGAAGAAGCACGAACCCGCCGCGGGAGCGCCCGAACGCTCAGCGGCGGTCACCGAACCCTCGGCGAAAAAGCCCGAACCGCCGGCGGCGCCGAAGCCCGCCGCGCGGCTGGCGCCCAGGATCGTTCCGCCCAGCCGCCGTCTGAGAATCGAAGATCCGGTCACCGGCGAAGCCCCGGCCGCGCGCCCGACGCCGCCGCGTCCGGTGCTGCGCGCCCCGGTGCCACAGGCGCCGCGTCCGCCGCAGGCCGCCACGGGCAACCTCGCGCGCCCGGGCGGTCCCGGCGCGCGTCCCGGCGGCCCGATGGGCGCGCGCCCGCCGATCGGCGGTCCGCGTCCGCTGCCCTCTCAGCCGGTGCGTCCGGGTCAGCCCGCTGGCGCGCCAGGCCAGCGTCCCGGTCAGCCGGGTCAGTACCGTCCGGGCGGCTACGGCCAGCGCCCGCCGATGGGCTTGCGCGCGCGCGGCGGTGGCCGCCGCGACGACCGCCCGTCGATGCCGATGATGCAGGAGGCGCCGCCGCCCATCACGCGCATCATCACGCTCGCCGAAGGCATGACGGTGAAAGATCTCGCGGAAAAGCTCGAGGTCAAGCCGAAGGACGTGCTCAAGAAGCTCATCGATCGCCGCATGGTGATGACGATCAACGCCACGCTCGACGCCGAGACCGCGAAGATGATCTCGCTCGCGTTCGGCGCCGAAGTGATCATGCGCACGTTCGAAGAAGAACTCACGGAAGTCGAAACCGAAGCGTCGAACCCGGAAGACCTGGTCACGCGCGCCCCGGTCGTGACCGTCATGGGTCACGTCGACCACGGCAAGACGTCGCTGCTCGACGCGATCCGGACGACGAAGGTCGCCGATCGCGAAGCCGGCGGCATCACGCAGCACATCGGCGCCTACTCGGTTGAAGTCGGCAACGCCGAGAACAAGAGCAAGCGCCGCGTCGTGTTCCTCGACACCCCGGGCCATGCCGCATTCACGATGATGCGCGCCCGCGGCGCCAAGGTCACCGACATCGTCGTCCTCGTCGTGGCCGCCGATGACGGCGTCATGCCGCAGACCAAAGAAGCGATCGACCACGCGAAGGAAGCGAAGGTGCCGATCGTCGTCGCGATCAACAAGATCGACAAGGGCGACGCGAATCCGGAACGCGTGATGCGCGAACTGGCCGAGCTCGGCCTGCAGCCCGAAGCCTGGGGCGGCACGACCGTCATGGTCAACGTCTCGGCGCGGCAGAAGACGAACATCGATCAGCTGCTGGAGATGATCCTCCTCGTCGCCGACATAGGCGACCTGAAAGCGAATCCGAAGCGGCTCGCGTCGGGCACCGTCATCGAGAGCAAGCTCGACAAGGGCCGCGGCCCGGTCGCGCACGTGCTCGTGCAGGACGGCACGCTCCACGAAGGCGACGTGTTCATCGCGGGCGTCGTGGACGGCAAAGTCCGCGCGCTCTTCGACGATCGCGGCCAGAAGATCAAAGCGGTGGGCCCGTCCACGCCGGTCGAAGTGCTCGGCATTTCGGCCCTCCCGGCTCCGGGCGACACGTTCCAGGTGATCGACGATCCGATCAAGGCGCGTCAGGTCATCACGTTCCGCCAGGCGCAGCAGAAGGACCGGCAGCTCGGCAGCAAGGGCGGCCGCCTCACGCTCGAGTCGCTCCAGGCCCAGATGGCCGAGGGCGATCTGAAGGAACTTGCGATCATCATCAAGGCCGACGTGCAGGGCTCGGCGGAAGTGCTCGCCGACTCGCTCGCGAAGATGTCCGACGCCAAGGTGAAGATCCGCATCATCCACACGGGCGTCGGCGCGATCAACGAATCCGACGTCCTGCTGGCGTCCGCGTCCAAGGCGATCATCATCGGCTTCAACGTGAAGCCCGACCGCAACGCCGCGGAAGTGGCCGAGCGCGAGGAAGTCGACATCCGGCACCACTCGATCATCTACAACGTGACCGACGAGATCACGAAGGCGATGACGGGTCTGCTCGAACCGACGCTCAAGGAATCGCGCGTCGGCGTCGCCGAAGTGCGCGCCGTCTTCAAGGCCGGTAAGGGCACGATCGCGGGCTGCATCGTCACGCAGGGCGAGATCAAGCGCGGCGGCGGCTTCCAGGCGCGCCTCATCCGGGACGGCAAGACCGTCTGGACCGGCAAGATCATCTCGCTCCGCCGCTTCAAGGACGACGTGAGCGAGGTCAAGGCCGGCACGGAATGCGGCATCGGCCTCGACCGCTTCAGCGAGATCAAGGAACGCGATGTGATCGAGTTGGTTTCGGTGGAGAAAGTCGCGTCGACGCTCTAAATGGCCCAAGGCAATCGACCGGATCGCGTCGCCGAGGAAATCCGGCACGTCCTCTCCGAAACGCTCGCGCGCGAGGTGAAGGATCCCGGCATCGGGTTCCTCACCATCACGGCGGTGAAGATCTCGCCCGACCTCCAGGTCGCGCGCGTGTCGTACACGACGCTGGGTCCCACGGCCACGCCGGAGGAGACGGCGAAGCAGCGCGCGGCGACCAAGGCCGCGCTCGAGCGCGTCAAGCCGTTCCTGCGCCGGCAGATCGGCCAGAAGATGCGGCTGCGCCGCGTGCCGGAGCTGTCGTTCCACTTCGACGAGGGCATCGCGCACCAGGCGCGCGTCGAAGAGATCCTCATCGAAATTCAGAAGGAACGCGAAGCCAACCCCATCAAGGACGATGAGCCTAAGTAACGTCGTCGCGGCCATTCAGGCGCGCCAGTCTTTTGTCCTCACGTCGCACGCACGCCCCGACGGCGACGCCATCGGCTCGCAGATGGCGCTCGGCCTCGCGCTCGAATCGCTCGGCAAGACCGTCCGCTGGATCGGCCGGGACCCGGCGCCGCAGCCGTACCGCCACTTCCCCGCCGTCGATCGCATCGAAGTGGCGCCCGCGCTCACGGGCGAGACTGACGCGGTCATCGTCATGGAATGCAACGCGTTGTCGCGGCCGGAAGTCGCCGGCTTCGAAGGGCGCTTCGTGATCAACATCGACCACCACGGCGGCAACACGATGTACGGCGCCGTCAACTGGTTCGACGACTCGGCCGCGGCCGTGTGCGAAATGACGGCCGAGCTGATCGACGCGCTCGGCGTCAAGTGGACACCGGCGATCGCGACGCACC